>DATEJC010000434.1:0-4381 GCA_035278345.1 Bradyrhizobium sp.
CAGCATTGTCGCCACCATGAAGCCGGCGCTGTCGATGCTGCTGGAGTTGTTGCCGGAAACCAGGCGCGCGATACCGGCTGGGCGCACGCTGTTGCCGCCACCCAAGGCCGGCGATCCAATTCCGGTCGAATATCTGCTGCACACGCTGGCGAGCGCGATGCCCGACAATGCCGTGCTGGTGGAGGAAGCGCCCTCGCACCGCCCGGCGATGCAGAAATTCATGCCGATGCGCGGGCAGGACAGCTTTTACACCATGGCGAGCGGCGGGCTCGGCTATGGCCTGCCCGCTGCCGTCGGCATGGCGATGGGCCGCCCGGGCGTTCGCACCGTCTGCCTCGTCGGCGACGGATCGGCGATGTATTCGATCCAGGCGCTGTGGACCGCGGCGCAGCGCAAGCTGCCGCTCACGATCGTTGTCATCAACAATTCAGGCTACGGCGCGATGCGCTCGTTCAGCCAGGTGATGCAGGTGCGCAACGTGCCCGGCCTCGACATTGGCGGCCTCGACTTCGTCAAGCTGGCGGAGGGCCATGGCTGCGACGCGGTGCGGATCACCAAGGCATCGGAACTCGAGCCCGCGCTGAAGCACGGGCTCTCCCACAGCGGCACCAGCCTCGTCGAAGTGATGGTGGATTCCGCCGTGCCGCTGCTTTACGCGCAGAAGAGCTAGGGCAAACAGTTACAGGTCTGGTATTATCCGCTTCCGAAAGCGCTAGGCGGAAGAGGAACAACATGGCAGCGCGCGGGTCGGGTGGACTACTCCTTTGCGTGGTTGTCCTGCTTGCGATGCCGGCGCCGGCCGCCACGCCGACCGACCGGGGCGAGTGCGCCGCCAGCGCCGACAAGCCCGACATCGGCTTCGCCGCGTGCAGCCACATTATCGACGACGCAAACGTGTCCGTGGCAGAACGCGTCAGGGCCTTCAAGAACCGCGGGCGTGGCGCCTTCAACAGCAGGGATTACGACCGCGCGATTGCCGACTACGGCGAGGCCATCAAGCTCAGCCCGAAGGACGCATGGACCTTTGCGCACCGGTGTGAGGCTTACGAGAGCAAAGAGGACCACGTCGCGGCCATTGCGGATTGCAGCGAGGCCATCAAGATCGATCCGAAATATGGCTGGGCCTACAACAACCGTGGTGTCGCTTACTTCGGTCTGCATGAATACGACGCAGCGCTGGCTGACCACGCCGAGGCAATCAAGGTCGATTCCAGGGACGCCTGGGCTCATGCCCGTCGCGGCATGGCGTGGACGGAAAAGGGCGAGTTCGACCAGGCGATCGCCGATCTCACCCAAGCGGTCACGATCGATCCGAAATACGCCTTTGGGTTTGGCCAAAAGGGGCAGGCAATCTTCAGGAAGAGGTTGATCACGAAAAAAGGCGGATGGGAGCCTGCGATCGCAGACTACAGCGAGGCCATCAGGCTCGATCCAAATCTGCTTTGGCTCTACAGCTCGCGCGGCGTTGCCTACAGCAACAATCGCCAATACGACCTAGCCGTTCCCGATTGCAGCGAGGTCATCAAGCGTGAACCCAAAAATTCCAGCGGGTACAATTGCCGCGGCGTCGCTTACGAAGGCTTGAAGGACTATCACCGTGCGATCGCCGACTATGATCAATCGATCGGCATCAATCCAAGGAACGGCGTGGCGTACTGGAATCGCGGCAATGCGTCTGCGGCGCTGCGCAAAGTCGATGACGCGATCAGGGACTATGATCAAGCGATCGCGATAAATCCCAAGGACTTCAACGCTTTCAACTCGCGCGGCAAAGCCTGGGTCGTAAAGGGCGAGCGCGACCACGCGATTGCAGATTACACGCAAGCGATCCGGTTCAATCCGTCCTATGTCGAGGCCTACAACAATCGCGGCCTCACCTATGAGGTGCTGGGCCGCCGCGCCGAGGCAATCGCCGATTTCCACAAGGCGCAATCGATCGACTCGGCCGACCAGGTCAGCAAGCAACAGCTCCGCGTGTTCGGTTTCTGACGGCATGCCGCGAGGCCGCCTCAAGCGAGAATGTGTTTAAGTGCTCGTCCTAGGCTGTATCCACTCGGCGCGATGCGTGCGCGGCCGCGATTTCCGTGGCCATCCGGCCGTAGTCGGCCCAGACAAGATTGAGCAGCAGCGGCGGCGCCTCGCCGGCTTGCAGCATTTCGGCGTAGCGCGCCTTCGCGCCATCGGCGGCCCACCATTTCTGGGCCGAGGAGGCGACGCGGCGAAAATTGCGCAGCGCGCCGTAGAACTGCTTGGGATCGGCGCCGGCGAGGACGGCGCAATGTATCAGCCAATTGAAGCCGGCGATGATCGCGATGGCGATATCGGCATGGGTGACGCCGGTGAATTCGATGACCGTGTCTTCGTGCGGCAGCTGGCGCAGATAGCCGTCGATAACCGCCTCTTGTGAGTCAGGTTCGGCGAGCATCCGGTATTCGTTGCGCGGCACCGCAAGCAGATAGCGGAAAGCTTCAAGCCGCGTGTGATCGGCGATGGCAGTCTGGTCGCATGCGGCATCCGAGGCGGTGCGCTTGCAGGCGGGCGTGACGAGTTTGCCGTTATCGACGTCGTCGAGATACTGCTTGCCGCGCTTCTCGATGTCGGCGAGCAGCGCGTGAGGGACGTCGAGCGTCGCTGCCGCCGTTTCCTTTCCGAAGGGCCACCAGTTCATGAGGTACCGGAGCTGCGGTTGGCTTAGAGCATCGCGAGGTCATTAGGCAGCATTCGCTTGAATGTGGCAAGAAGCAGGCGAGCCTCTTTCGGCGGCAGCGTGATGGCGTGGCGGACCGCCGCAGCGATCAACGTCATGACCAGCCGCGCCCAGGCCTGCAGCGCGGGTTTGGGCGCATCCGGAGCGATGCGGCGGACGACGTCGGCGAGCAGGCCGGCGAGGAAATCGACGTCCTCTTCGTCGAGCTTCTGCAGCGCCCGGTCGGCCTGGGTTGCCTGCCAGATGTCACGCATCACGGGCAGGTCGATGAACATGCGGTAGTAGCTGTCGACGATCCGGCACAGTGCCGGATGCAGGTCGCGGACGGTCTTCACGGCGGACAGCTCGCGCGCGACGCAGTCGCGGCCGGTCTGGTTGTAGCGCTCGGCGAGGGTGCCGATGATCGCGGTCTTGTCCGGGAAATATTGGTAGAGCGAGCCGAAGGCGACGCCGGTGCGCTCCACCAGCTCGCTCATGCGGAAGGCCTCGGAGCCCTTTTCGGCGAGCAGCTCGGCCGCCTGGCCAAGAATGCGCTCATAGCGCTCCCGGCTGCGCTGCTGCACCGGAACCAGGCGCGCAATGCCCGCCACCGCGCTTTCCGCCTTCCGCTTCCCCGCCATCCCTGTCGTCCGCTGAAAAAGCCCTTGACGGATTAAATACGAGAGTTTATCGCATTTTGCAAATACGATAATTCCTCGTGTTTGTGGAGATGTCGCATGGGTGTCCTCGTCACCGTCCTGCTGTGGGTTTCCGCCATCGGTTGCGGCCTGATGGCCGGGCTCTATTTTGCCTTTTCGGCCTTCATCATGACCGCGCTCGGTCGCATCGATCAGGCGGCCGGCATCGCGACGATGAATGCGATCAACAGGGTGATTGTGCAGTCGCTGTTCCTGCCGATCTTCATGGGCTCGGCGCTGGCGTGCCTTGCGCTGGCGGTGCTGGCGCCGTTCCGCTGGGACGAGCCGGGTGCGGCGATGTGGCTCGCCGGCGGCGCGCTTTATGTGGCCGGCATGTTCGTGGTAACGGCGGTGTTCAACGTGCCGCTCAACAACGCACTGGCGGCGCTGCAGCCAGCAAGTGGCGACGCCGCGACGCTATGGGCGCGATACCTGACGGACTGGACGTGGTGGAATCATGTGCGCACCGTGGCGTCGACGCTGGCGTTTGCGCTGTTCATCGCGGCGATTGCGGCGAGGTAGAGAGACAGCGTTCCATCCACGTCATTGCGAAGGGCAAAGCGACGAAGCAATACACACTTCCTCGCGGCAAGATGGATTGCTTCGGTGCGCTCGCAATGACGGCAGAGGCCACACAGTTCACCCTCATCCTGAGGAGGCCGCGGAGCGGGCGTCTCGAAGGATGGCCGCAGGCGAGATCGGGGGCCTCATGGTTCGAGACGCGCTTCGCGCTCCTCACCATGAGGGGCAGTCATTTCCCGTAGGTCTCGCGCATCTTCGCCTGGATCTTGGCCATGCCCGATATCCAGCGATCGTAATTTTCGGTCTTCCTGCGCATGTAGCCGAGCACTTGCGGGTGCGGCAGGATCACGAAGGTTTCCTGATCAAGCCCGGCGAGCACGTCCTGCGCCACCTGCTCCGGCGAGAGATCGCCGTCGCCGGATTGCGGGCCTTTCGGGATCGAGCGCAGCATGTTGGTGTCGACGCCCTGCGGACA
>DATEJC010000435.1:0-4013 GCA_035278345.1 Bradyrhizobium sp.
ATGCTGATCACCCACTCGGTGGAGGAGGCGATCTACCTCGCCTCGCGCATCGTGGTGGTCACCGCGCGGCCGGCGCGGATCAAGGAAATCATCGACGTGCCCTTTGCCTATCCGCGCGATGAATCGATCCAGGAACGCAAGGAGTTCGGCGAGCTGCGCAGCTACATCCGCGAGCTCGTGATGAGCGAGTATCGCGCGCAGCAGGCGCAGATACGCCCCGCGTCATTTTCGGAATAACAAGCAAGGACGGAGGAAAAACGCCATGGACCGACGACAATTCATGACTACCACTGCAGGCGCCGCGCTCGGCGTTTTTACGGCCGCCGCGCCCGCGATTGCGCAGGCCAAGACCAAGGTCCGCGTCGGCTACCTGCATACGGTCGCCGTCGACGGCCAGATCTGGACCGGCATGGACCGAGGTTCGTTCGAAAAGCAGGGCCTCGATCTGGAGCTGCGCCAGTTCAACACCGGCCTTGAAATCTTCCAGGCGCTGATCGGCGGCAGCCTCGACGTGCTCGCCACCGGCGCGGTGCTCTCCAACTTCCCGGCACGCGGGCAGGGCAAGGTATTCCTGATCAACGACATCGAGGTCGCCACCGCGCAGCTCTGGGTGCGCTCCGACCAGGGCATCAAGTCGTTCGCGGATTTGAAGGGCAAGCGCATCGCCACCGCCACCGGCACCACCGCGCATGTCTTCCTCGACAAGGCGCTGCGCGCCAACAACATCGACCCGAAGGAAGTCGAGCTGGTCAACCAGACCATGCCCGCGGCGGTGACGGCCTTCGTATCTGGCGCGGTGCCGGCCGTGGCGCTGTGGGTGCCCTTCAACGTCACGGCGCGCGACAAGGTGCCGGGCGCCGTGAAACTCGCCGACGCCTCGGCCTATTATCCGCAGGCCGCGATCATCGGCGGCTGGGCGGCGGCGAACAGCTATTACGAGCCCAACCAGGAGACGCTGGCCAAGCTGATCCGCGGCTGGGCGGATGCCAACGACTACATCGTCGCCAATCCAGTCGAGTCGATGGAGAAGTTGCAGAAGAACCACTACAGCCAGACGCCGCTTGCCGACATCAACGAGTCCTTCAAGGCGCAGAAGATGTTCACCGCGAGCGAGTGGAAGAAGTATTACCAGGACGGCACCGTCACCAACTGGCTGCAGCAATCGACGGATTTCTTCATGGCCAATGCGGGCATCAAGGACTTCACGCCGGCGAGCAAATATTTCGATCCGAGCCTCTATCTGAAGACGATCGCCTGAGGCGGATTAGTATCCGCAGCCGCCGAGCGATATCCTGTTTCCCAGACAATCCGTCCGCGGCAGGTCCGCGGGCGGATTTTTAGTGGCAACATATTGATTTCATTTAATCTTTGTCTCCGAGAGCCTCTAGGACGATAGCCACAGGTTATTGTTGACTGGGCCTGATTATTTGTACATATGTACAAATGTCATGACCGAGCCGGACAGGGAAAAGATGCGCAAGCCCAACATGCGCGAGGCGATCCTCGCGGCTGCGGAGGAGCTGTTCTCGACCAACGGTTTCAACGCGGTGTCGGTGCGCGACATCGCGCAGGCGGCCGGGGCCAATCCGGGCAGCGTGACCTATCACTTCAAAACCAAGGATGGCCTGCTGCTGGAGATTTACCAGCGCCATTGCGTGCCGATGAACCACCGCCGCTCCGAATTGCTGGAGGCGGCCAAACGGGTGCGCGACCTGCAGGACCGGCTAGAGGCGATCGTGCGCGCCTATGTGCTGCCGGCCTTCTCCTCCAGCAGCGATCTTGCCGGCGGCGGCGTGCGCTTCACGCGGCTGCGCGCGATCATGTCGGCCGAAGGCAACGAGGTGGCGCGGCGGATCATCGCGCAGACCTTCGACGACACCAGCCACGCCTTCATCGATGCGATCCACGAAACCCTGCCGCATATCCCGCGCACCGAAATCGTCTGGCGCAGCCATTTCCTGCTCGGCGCGCTCTATTACACGCTGGTGACGCCGGAACGCGTGTCGCGCCTGTCGCGCGGCGAAGCCGACGGCGCCGAACCCGGCGAGGCGATCGAGCAGCTGGTGAAGGCGACCGTCGCCTCGCTGCAGGCCCCTGCGCTCGACCGGCCCGCATCGCGCAAGCGACCGGCGGCGCCGAACAAGTCGCCGGATGGCGTGGCGCTGCGCTGAACATGCAACAGAGCAGGCGGGAACACAAAACCTGCCGCCAATAAGGGAGAGACGATGTGATCATCGACGTCCATGGCCACTACACCACGGCGCCGAAGGCGCTGGAGGATTGGCGCAACAGGCAGATCGCGGGCATCAAGGACCCCTCCGCAAAGCCGAAGGCGAGCGATCTGAAGATCAGCGACGACGAGTTGCGCGACTCCATCGCCAACAACCAGCTGAAGCAGATGAAGGAGCGCGGCAGCGACCTCACGCTGTTCAGCCCGCGCGCCAGCTTCATGGCCCATCACATCGGCGATTTCGAGGTGTCTTCGACCTGGGCTGCGATCTGCAACGAATTGTGCTGGCGGGTCAGCAAGCTGTTCCCCGACAACTTCGTCGGCGTTGCCATGCTGCCGCAGTCGCCGGGGGTCGATCCGAAGACCTGCATCCCCGAGATCGAGAAGTGCATCAAGGAGTACGGCTTCGTCGGCATCAACCTCAATCCCGATCCGTCCGGCGGGCACTGGAATTCGCCGCCGCTGTCGGACCGGCAGTGGTATCCGATCTACGAGAAGATGGTCGAGCTCGATATCCCCGCGATGATCCACGTCTCCACCAGCTGCAATCCGGCCTTCCACACCACGGGCTCGCATTACCTGAACGCCGACACCACGGCTTTCATGCAGTGCCTGACCTCGGACCTGTTCAAGGACTTTCCAAAGCTGCGCTTCCTCATTCCCCATGGCGGCGGGGCAGCGCCCTATCACTGGGGCCGTTTCCGTGGTTTGGCGCAGGAGATGAAGAAGCCGCTGCTCAAGGATCATCTCCTCAAGAACATTTTCTTCGACACCTGCGTCTATCATCAACCCGGTATCGATCTCCTCACCAAGGTGATCCCGGTCGACAATGTGCTGTTCGCCAGCGAAATGATCGGCGCGGTGCGCGGCATCGATCCCGAGACCGGTTTCCACTACGACGACACCAAGCGTTACATCGAGGCGGCGCCCTCGTTGAGCGCCGACGATCGCAAGAAGATCTTTGAAGGCAATGCGCGGCGCGTGTTCCCGCGCCTCGATGCGGCCCTGAAGGCAAAGGGGAAGTGAGATGAGTGCTGCGATGAACGATCTCGGCATCGTCAGGCGCAATATCGTGCGCGCCGACAAGGCGGCGGTCGAAAAGCTGTCGCGCTTTGGCGTTGCCACCATTCACGAGGCGATGGGCCGCGTCGGCCTGATGCAGCATTACATGCGCCCGATCTACGCGGGCGCGCAGATGTGCGGCACGGCGGTCACCGTGCTGCTGCAGCCCGGAGACAACTGGATGATGCATGTGGCCGCCGAAATGATTCAGCCGGGCGACGTCGTGGTCGCGGCCTGCACCGTCGAGAACACCGACGGCTTCTTCGGCGACCTGCTGGCCACCAGCTATCGCGCCCGTGGCGCCACGGGCCTCATCATCGACGGCGGCGTGCGCGACGTCGCGGATCTGACCGAGATGAAATTCCCGGTGTTTTCTCGCGCCATCAGCGCCCGCGGCACCGTGAAGGCGACGCTCGGCTCGGTGAACATTCCGGTGGTGTGCGCCGGAGCTGCCGTCAATCCCGGCGACGTCATCATCGCCGACATGGATGGCGTGGTGGTGGTGCCTGCGCGCATCGCGCAGCAGGCGGCGGACGCGGCGGAAGCGCGCGAGGCCAACGAGGCCGACAAGCGCGAAAAGCTCGCGAGCGGCGTGCTCGGGCTCGACATGTACAAGATGCGCGAGCCGCTGGCGAAGGCCGGACTGAAATATATCGACTAAGCTGATCATGGCCGCTGACATCGTGGGCATATCGTCGATGGCGACCCGCCAAATCCTGGC
>DATEJC010000436.1:0-2749 GCA_035278345.1 Bradyrhizobium sp.
GATGAAGGCCGACACGGTGGGGCAGCCGGTCGCCAGCGCCTCGAAGATCAGCGCGGCGTCGAAACGGGTCATGGCGGAGCCGCCGACATCATCCTTGATATAGATGCCGCCGATGCCGAGGCTTGCGGCCTCGCGCATCACATCGACGGGAAAATGCTTTTCCTCGTCCCAGCGGATCGCATGCGGCGCGATCTTCTCGGCGGCGAATTCGCGCGCCATGTCGCGAACCGCCACCTGGTCGTCGTTGAGAGCGAATTGCATTCCGGGGCTGCTCATTTTGCCGTCATTGCGAGGGCGAAGCGACGAAGCAATCCAGCTTTGGGCAAAGCAAGTTGGATTGCTTCGCTGCGCTCGCAAATGACGGCTGGGCTACACCATCACTTCATCGTCGGGATCGAGAACTCCGCGCCCTCCTTGACGCCGGACGGCCAGCGCGAGGTCACCGTCTTGGTCTTGGTGTAGAAGCGGACCGAGTCCGGGCCGTGCTGGTTGAGATCGCCGAAGCCCGACTTCTTCCAGCCGCCGAAGGTGTAATAGGCGATCGGCACCGGGATTGGCACGTTGATGCCGACCATGCCGACATTCACCTTCGCCGCGAAATCGCGCGCGGCATCACCGTCGCGGGTGAAGATCGCAACGCCGTTGCCGTAGTCGTGCTCGGACGGCAGCGCCAGCGCTTCCTTGTAATCGTGGGCGCGCACCACCGAAAGCACCGGGCCGAAGATCTCTTCCTTGTAGATTCGCATGTCCTTCTTGACGTTGTCGAACAGACAACCACCGAGATAGAAGCCCTTCTCGTAGCCCTGCATCTTGAAGCCGCGGCCGTCGACGGCGAGCGTGGCGCCTTCCTTGACGCCGATATCGATATAGTTCTTCACGCGCTCGACCGCCTCGCGCGTTACCAGCGGGCCGTAATCGGCGGAGGGGTCGATCGAGGTGCCGATCTTCAAGGACTCGACGCGCGGGATCAGCTTTTCCATCAGCCGGTCGGCGGTGGTCTTGCCGACGGGCACCGCCACAGACACGGCCATGCAGCGTTCGCCGCCCGATCCGTAGCCGGCACCGATCAGTGCGTCGACGGTCTGGTCCATGTCGGCGTCAGGCATCACGATGGCGTGGTTCTTGGCGCCGCCAAAACACTGGCAGCGCTTGCCGGTTTGCGCGGCGCGCTCATAGATGTATTGCGCGATTGGCGTTGAGCCGACAAAGCCGATGGCCTTGATATCGGGATCGTCGAGGATGGCGTCGACGGCTTCCTTGTCGCCGTTGACGACGTTGAGGATGCCGGGCGGCAGTCCCGCCTCGATCATCAGCTCGGCCAGCCGCATCGGTACGCCGGGATCGCGCTCTGAGGGTTTCAGGATAAAGGCGTTGCCGCAGGCGATCGCGGGCGCGAACTTCCACATCGGGATCATGGCCGGGAAATTGAACGGCGTGATGCCGGCGACGACGCCGAGCGGTTGCCGCAGCGAGTAGATGTCGATGCCGGGGCCCGCGCCTTCGGTGTATTCGCCCTTCATCAGATGCGGAATGCCGCAGGCGAATTCCACGACCTCGAGGCCGCGCTGGATATCGCCCTTGGCGTCGGGGACGGTCTTGCCGTGCTCGCGCGCCAGGAGTTCAGCGAGCTTGTCGTAGTCCCGCTGCACCAGTTCGAGGAACTTCATCATCACGCGAGCGCGGCGCTGCGGATTGGTGTTGGCCCATTCGGGCTGGGCCAGCGCGGCGTTCTGGACGGCGGCGCGGACTTCCGCCTTGGACGCCAGCGCCACTTTGGCCTGCACGTCGCCGGTCATCGGCTCGAATACGTCGGCCGTCCGCCCAGACGTGCCCTTTACTTCCTTGCCGCCGATGAAATGTCCGATTGAGCGCATGAAAACCTCCCTTCGCCCGTACGGATCGCGTCGATCCGCTGCTGGGTCGCTTTACAAACCCTTTTGACCTGCATTTTATAGGATTCAAGTCCGAGATATTGCACCTTAGATGTGCGGAAATGCTGGATCAAGGCGGCGCGATCGACTGGGATGATTTTCGCTTCGTACTCGCCATCGTACGCGGCGGATCAGTATCGGCTGCCGCCCGGCAGCTCGGCGTCGATCATGCCACGGTCATCCGCCGTGTCGACCGGCTGGAACATACGCTTTCGGCCAAGCTGTTTGATCGCCGCAAGAGCGGCTACCTTCTCACCGAGGCCGGCCAGCGGGTCGCCGACAGTGCGGAGGCGATGGAATCGACCATCGTCGCCAACCAAGAGGCGGTCGGAGGCTCCCGCGCGCATCTGACCGGCACCGTGCGGATCGGCGCGCCCGACGGGTTCGGCAGCCACTTCCTCGCCTCGCGGTTGGTCGCATTCGGCGAGCGGTATCCCGATCTCGACCTGCAGCTGGTCGCGACCGCCCGCCTATTCAGCCTGTCCAAGCGCGAGGCCGACATCGCGATCAGCCTCTCCATGCCGAAGGAAGGTCGCATCGTCGGCCGTAAGCTGCTCGACTACAAGCTCGGCCTTTATGCCGCCCCTGCCTATCTCGCACGCAGCCCTGACATCAAGGCCCGCGCCGACCTCGCTGCGCATCGCTTCGTCGGCTACATCGAGGAATTGCTCTTCACACCGGAGCTCGACTATTTGCCGCAGGTCTCGCCAAAGATCTCCGCCAAATTCCGCAGCGCCAATCTGATCGCGCAGCTCAATGCGACCATTTCCGGCTTCGGCATCGCCGTGCTGCCGCACTTCATGGCCTCCGCCCATCCC
>DATEJC010000437.1:0-5883 GCA_035278345.1 Bradyrhizobium sp.
CCGTACCGCGTCGACCGTTCGGCGCCGCTGGCGCGGGATTTCTTCGTGCCCGACGACGACGTGCCGCCACCAGGCGTGACGGTGCAGTCGACGCTGTCCGGCAATCCGGCACAGGCGTCGCGCTAGAAGCGAAGCGCCCTCGCTCAACGCCGGAGAACAGCGTGGCCTTCTGGAAATGGATCCTCGCCGCCGCTCTATTTCTGGTGTTGGCGGCGCTGGCGGGTCTCAGCATCCATTTCCGGCCCGATCGCGCCATTCGTGTCGCCACCGGCGGTGTCGCACATATCGTTTGCTCGAAGACTTTTGTTTCCGGGCTCGATCCGCAAACGGTCTTTGCCGAGACGCTCGAGCGCCCCGGCTTCCGCCGCTTGCGGCATGTGATGAATTTCCAGGTCGATCGGAAAGCCGGGACGGTTGACGCCTCTACCCTCGGACTTTTCAGGAGCCATGCCGCATTCCATGACGGCTTCGGCTGCGTCGAACATCTCGGCGCGAAAGAGCCATATCTCCTGAAGAATGACGTCGAAGCGCTAAGGGTGCCGAAAACGCCGCCGCTGTTGCCCGAGATCGCCGGCCCCGACGTGGTCGAACCATCAGATCCTGCGCTGAAGGCTGCGCTGGACCGCGCCTTCGAGGAGCCGGCGCAGCCGCCATTCCGGCGCACCCGCGCGGTCGTGGTGGTGCGCGACGGCAAGGTGATTGCCGAACGCTATGCGCCCGGCATTGGCGTGGATACGCAGCTATCGGGCTTCTCCATGACCAAGTCGATGGTCAACGCGCTGATCGGCGTTCTCACCCAGCAGGGTCTGACCTCGCCGTCCTTGCCGGCGCCGGTCCCGGAATGGCGGCGCATGGAAGATCCGCGCCGCGAGATCGAAGTCGAGCATCTCATGCGCATGACGTCGGGCCTCGACCTCGACGAGACCAATTCGGGCTTCGATCCGTCGACCCGGATGTATTTGCACAACGACATGGCTGCATTCGCGATCAACACGAAGATGATCGCGCCGATCGGCACACGCTTTCATTACTCGAGCGCCACGACGCAAATCCTGGCGCGCATCATCAGGGATTTGACCGGCGGGCCGGAGCAGACGCTCGCCTTCGCCTGGCGCGAATTGTTCAATCCGCTCGGCATGCGCAACGTCACGCTGGAATTCGACGGTGTCGGCACCTTGCAGGGCGCCAACTACATGCTCGCCAGCGCGCGCGACTGGGCCAAGCTGGGCCTGCTCTATCTCAACGATGGAGTGATCGGCGGCAAGAAGGTCCTGCATCCGGACTGGGTGGACTTTTGCGCGGCGGCGACGCTGGACAGCGACTATGCCGCGGGCTTCTACACCAATCGCAGCGAGCACCCGAACGCCAGGGGCCGCGTGCAGCTCGGCTTCCCCCGCGATTCCTTCTTCGCGTCAGGCTTGCTCGGCCAGCGCATCGTGATCATGCCGTCGCAGCACATGGTCGTGGTGCGGCTCGGAGATTCGATCGATCCCACCGGCGACATCAGGGGCGTGGCGCGGCTGATAAAGGAAGTGATCGCGGCGACGCAGCCGTGAAGCGCTTGCGATGGCTTCATCCTTCGAGACGCATCGCTTCGCGACGCTCCTCAGGACGAGGTCTGAGACCCTCATGGTGAGGAGTGCGGCAGAGCCGTGCGTCTCGAACCATGAGGCCCCTCTTACCGAAACAGTTACCGCCCGATCTCGTACGGGCCACCCTTTTCCAGCGCCCGCTTGTAGGCCGGCCGCGCGTGGATGCGATCGACAAAAGCCATCGCCTTCGGATGCCCCTGTTCAAGGCCGGCGCGCGCCGCGGCGGCTTCCAGCGGGAAGCTCATCTGGATGTCGGCGGCGGTGAATTCGCCGCCGGCAAACCACTCGCTCTTTGCGAGCTCGCTCTCCCAGTAATCCATGTGCTGCTTGAGCTGCGGATTGACCAGCGTGGTCAGCGCCTGGTTGCAAACCTTGCGCACCAGAGGCCGCAACAGCGCGGGCGTACGTCGCGGCATCAGGGTGAACAGCAATTTGAGGAGCAGCGGCGACATCGCCGAGCCTTCGGCGTAGTGCAGCCAGTAGGTATAGCGCAGCCGCTCCGGCGTATTGTCCGCTGGGATCAGGCGTCCCTTGCCGTAGGTATTGACGATGTACTCGGCGATCGCGCCGGACTCCGCGATGGTATTGCCGTTGTCCGTGATGACAGGCGACTTGCCGAGCGGATGGATGGCGCGCAATTCCCTGGGCGCGCGCATGTCGGGCTGACGCTGGTAGCGCACGATCTCGTAAGGCACGCCCAACTCTTCGAGCAGCCACAGCACCCGCTGCGAGCGCGAATTGTTGAGATGATGAACCGTCAGCATACACGTCCCCCCGGAGCAGATTTTCAGCTGTTCCCGTATCAGGCCTTGGACCGATTAGCGACGGGCCTGGCCTAGCCCAAAGGGCGGAGGGGGTGGCGGCAGGAATTTATTACCCGGGTGATATTGACGGCGTAAATGTACCCGGGTATAAATGAGCTAAGATGTGGCCCTTCCGGAAACGTAAAATGACTCAGAGCTTTACCGCCTTCGAAGGGCAGCGACGGCTTATCACCGGCACCCTCGCCGAGGTCGCGCTGGCCGTAAAACACGCCGGCCAGCCGGCTGCACCGATCGTCATCTTCAGCGATTCGACCGGGCGCTCGCTCGATCTCGATTTGCGCGGGTCAGACGAGGAAATCGTCGCGCGGCTTCCCGTATCAGGCGCTCCGGCGCCGGAGCCTCAATCGACCGAACCGCGTGGCCGCGGCCGGCCCAAGCTCGGCGTGGTCGCGCGCGAAGTGACGCTGCTGCCGCGGCACTGGGAGTGGCTCAACGCCCAGCCCGGCGGCGCGTCGGTCGCCCTGCGCAAGCTGGTCGATGAAGCCCGCCGCGCCAATGGCGACCGCGATCGGCTGCGCGCCGCGCGCGATGCGGCCTATCACTTCATGTCGATGATGGCGGGCAACCTGCAGAACTTCGAGGAAGCTTCGCGCGCGTTGTTCGCCGATGACCGGCGGCGCTTTGCCGGCCTGATCGCCGAGTGGCCGCCTGATATCCGCGACCACGTCGTGAAACTCACCTACAGCGATCGCGCCGACTAGCGCGATCGCACTCTCCAAGCCCGGAAAGTTCCGAACCGCCATCTGCGCGCGGCACGATCTGCCGCGCCCATTGCAAGGCCATGCCTGTGACCCACCCTGCACCACTCTGGAAAAACTTTCTGATGTTCCTGATGCCGATGATAGCGAGCAACATTCTGCAGTCGGCCGCCGTATCGGCATCGAGGGTGTGTGGGCCGCCTACCCGATCGCCTTCTGCACCATGTTCCTGCTGCAGATGAGCTATTAGCTGCTGGTGTGGCGCAGGCGCGCCATCGCCCGGCTGGTTTGACTCATGGCAAAGCGCGTTACAATATGACGCTCATCATAGCTCTGGCGGCCGTGCCGCCCGGGCCAATAAGATCAAGGGAGTGCCGTCGTGAGCCAAAATCCGCAATTCCTGTTCGATGTCGGCAGCCCCAACGCGTTCCTCAGCCATGAGGCGATCCCGGCGATCGAGAAGCGCACCGGCGCAAAATTCCAGTATGTGCCGATATTGCTCGGCGGCATCTTCAAGGCCACCAACAACAAGTCGCCGGCGGAGGCGCTGGCCGGCATCAAGAACAAGCGCGAATTCCACGCACTGGAGACCGAGCGCTTCGTCAAGCGCTTTGGCGTCAAGCCCTACACCTGGAATCCGTTCTTTCCGGTCAACACGCTGAACCTGATGCGCGCAGCGATCGCCGCGCAAATGGAAGGCGTGTTCGAGAAATATGTCGAGGCTGCGTTCCACCACATGTGGGTCGAGCCGAAGAAGATGGACGATCCGGAGATCGCTGCAAAGGCATTGTCATCCTCCGGCCTCGATGCGGCAAAACTGTTTGCCCGCGCGCAGGATGCGGATGTGAAAGCGAAGCTCATCGAGAATACGCAGTCCGCCGTCGATCGAGGCGCGTTCGGCTCGCCAACCTTCTTTGTCGGCAAGGAGATGTTCTTCGGCAAGGAACAGCTGCGCGAGGTCGAGGAAATGGTTTCGGGGAAATAAGCATCACCGTCATTGCGAGCGAAGCGAAGCATTCCATGCTGCCACAGTGACGTGGATTGCTTCGTCGCTTCGCTCCTCGCAATGACGGAAGAAGGAGCAATCAATGCAAAAGCGCAACGCCACGTGCGCGGTAATCGGCGCAGGCGACTACATCGGCGCCGAGATCGCCAAGAAATTCGCTGCCGAGGGTTTTGCGGTGTTCGCCGGCCGCCGCAACGGCGAAAAGCTCGAGCCGCTGGTGAAGGAAGTGGAAGCCGCGGGCGGCACGATCTTCGGCCGTTCGCTCGATGCGCGCAAGGAAGAGGAGATCACCGCCTTCCTCAACGACGCCGACAAGCACGCGCCGCTGGATGTCTGCATCTTCAACGTCGGCGCCAACGTGAATTTCCCGATTCTGGAGACCACCGACCGCGTGTTCCGCAAGGTGTGGGAGATGGCATGCTGGGCCGGCTTCCTCGCCGGCCGCGAATCGGCGCGGCTGATGGTGCCGCGGGGCAAGGGCAACATCTTCTTCACGGGCGCCACCGCATCCTTGCGCGGCGGGCCCGGCTATGCGGCGTTCGCCAGCGCCAAGTTTGGCCTGCGCGCGGTGGCGCAATCGATGGCGCGCGAGCTCGGCCCGAAGAACATCCATGTCGCCCATCTCATCATCGATTCCAGCGTCGACACCGCCTGGGTGCGGGAGCGTCGCGCGCAAATCTGGGGCAAGGAAGCGCTCGATAATCCCGACCTGCTGATGCCGCCGGCTTCAGTGGCGGGTGCCTACTGGCAGCTCTACCAGCAGCCGCGCAGCGCCTGGACATTTGAGCTCGAAATCCGCCCGTTTGGGGAGAAGTGGTGAATGGGCGAACAGCGGATGGCGAGTAGCGAATGGCAACACGGCGCGCTACGATCCCCATTCGCTACTCGCCATTCGCCCAATAACAACAAGGAACAAATCCATGCGTATTCTCGTGGTCGGCGCCGGCGCGATTGGCGGCTATTTCGGCGGCAGGCTGCTGCAGGCAGGTCAGGACATCACCTTCCTGGTGCGCCCGAAACGCGCGGCTGAGCTCGCGAGCGCGGGCCTCGTGATCAAGAGCCCGGCGGGCGATGTGACGCTGAAAGATCCGCCGACGGTGCAGGCCGACAAGCTCACCGAGAAATTCGACGTCGTTCTGCTAAGCTGCAAGGCGTTCGACCTTGAGGACGCCATCAAATCCTTTGCGCCCGCGGTCGGCTCAAACACCTCCATCATCCCGCTGCTCAACGGCATGTCGCATCTCGACGTGCTCGACAAGAAGTTCGGTAGGGAACGCGTGCTTGGCGGGCTCTGCGCCATCGCGGTGACGCTGAACGAGAAGCGCGAGGTGGTGCACCTTATGCCGATGCAATCGCTGACCTTCGGCGAGCGCGACGGCAGGATGTCCGACCGCGTCAAGGCGATCGCGGAAAATTTCGCCAAGGGCAATTGCGGCGCGGCGCTGAGCGAGCACGTGATGCAAGACATGTGGGACAAGTGGGTGTTCTTGGCCTCGCTCGCCGCATCTACCTGCCTGATGCGCACCTCCGTCGGCAATATCCTGGCGGCGGCCGGCGGCAAGGAATTCCTGCTCGGCATGCTCGACGAATGCGCGGCGGTAGCGACCGCGGAGGGATTTGCGCCAGCCGGGCCGTCCTTCAAACGCGCCCGCGGCATGCTGACCACCGAGGGATCGCCGACGACGGCCTCCATGTTCCGTGACATCAAGGCAGGACTGCCGGTCGAGGCCGATCACGTGATCGGCGATCTCGTTGCGCGCGCC
>DATEJC010000438.1:0-11798 GCA_035278345.1 Bradyrhizobium sp.
TGAGCCGGGGAGCTGATTGCACGTCGATCGGCTGATGGTCCATCTCATGAAGCGTCGGCGTTGATGGCTCGCGACACGATCTTCGCTCTGTCGAGCGGACGTCCGCCTGCCGCGATTGCGATCGTGCGCATCTCCGGCCCCGCCGCAGCGAGCGCGCTCCAAAGATTGGCGGGGCGCGCTCCGACGCCGCGTGTTGCGACGCTCGCGACGTTGCGCGGAGCGGTGGGGACGGTCATTGACGACGCCGTCGTGCTGTTTTTTCCGGCGCCGCACAGTGCAACGGGCGAAGACATCGCGGAGCTGCAGGTGCACGGCAGTCGCGCGGTGCTAGCCGCGATCTTCGAAGAGCTCGGCAGCATCGATGGGTTGCGTGCGGCGGAGGCCGGCGAGTTCACGCGACGCGCGTTCGAGAACGGCAAGCTCGACCTGACCGAGGCCGAAGGCCTCGACGATCTCATTCATGCCGACACGGACCGCCAGCGCCGCCAGGCGCTGCGGCAACTGAAGGGTCTGCTCGGCGACAGAGCGCGCGATTGGCGCGCACAAATCATCGAGGCCTCGGCGCTGATCGAAGCCGGGATCGATTTTTCCGACGAAGGCGACGTGCCGGCGGAATTGATCGCACCGGCGCTGACGAAGATCGAAGCGCTGCTGGCCGAGATCGAGAAAGTGCTTGGCTCACAGGGCCAGACGGAACGCTTACGCGATGGCATTGTGGTTGCGATTGCCGGCCCGCCGAATGTCGGCAAATCGACGTTGATCAATCAGCTGGCGCGCCGCGAAGTCGCGATCGTCTCGCCGCACGCCGGCACGACGCGCGACATCATCGAAGTGCAGCTCGATCTCGACGGCTATCCGGTGACCGTTATCGACACCGCGGGGATTCGCGACACCGACGATCCCGTCGAGCAGGAAGGCGTGCGCCGTGCGCGGGCGAGGGCAGGTGAGGCGGATCTCGTGCTGTGGCTCGCCGACGCGGCCGGTGCACCAATGGAGGAGCACGGCGCGGCGCCGGTCTGGCTCGTTCGCAACAAGATCGATCTCGTCAGGTCCGACGCTGCCGCGATCGATGGCAAGGGTCGGCCAATGGCCGAGTTCCGGATTTCGGCCAGGAGCGGCGCTGGTCTGCCTGAACTGATCGAGGCCCTGGTGGGTTTCGCGCAAAACTATTTTGGCGGAAGCGAGGGGGGCTTGATCGCCCGGGAGCGGCAGCGGATGCTCGTCAAGGACACAGCAGATTCGCTACGCCGGGCGACCGCCGTGGTCGGCGAAGGCGAGGAACTCGCCGCCGAGGAACTCCGGGCTGCGGCCTATTCCCTCGGCCGGCTGCTCGGCCGGGTCGATGTCGAAGACATTCTCGACGTCATCTTCCGGGAATTCTGTGTTGGAAAGTAATAGTCCTTCGTTCAACCGATTAACAGATTGTTTCACGTGAAACATCGCTGGTCCCAGAGCGGTGTTTCACGTGAAACAAGCCGCCGCCTCCACTTACCGCTTTCGGCTTTGCTCGCTCCGCGATAGAAGTCCCGCCCATGACCGCATCGGAAACCTTCGACGTCATCGTCATCGGCGGTGGCCACGCCGGCTGTGAAGCCGCGGCCGCCTCTGCCCGCATGGGCGCGAAAACCGCACTGGTCACCCACCGCTTTTCCACCATCGGCGCGATGTCGTGTAATCCCGCCATCGGTGGTCTTGGCAAGGGCCATTTGGTCCGCGAGGTCGACGCGCTGGACGGCCTGATGGGTCGGGTCGCTGATGCCGGCGGCATCCAGTTTCGGATGCTGAACCGCCGCAAGGGTCCGGCTGTCCGCGGACCGCGGGCCCAAGCGGACCGGAAGCTTTATGCCGCCGCGATGCAGGCCGCCATCAGAGAGACGGTCAATCTTACGGTGATCGAAGGCGAGGCAGAGGAGCTGAACGTGGTAGACGGCCGGGTCACCGGGATCCGTCTGGCCGACGGCCGACAATTCTCGGCCGGCGCCGTGGTCATCACGACCGGGACCTTTCTGCGCGGGCTTATCCATCTTGGCGAGAAGAACTGGCCGGCGGGCAGGGTCGGGGAGGCGCCGGCGGTGGGCCTTTCCGCTTCCTTCGAACGCGCCGGCTTCACGCTCGGCCGCCTCAAGACTGGGACGCCGCCGCGGCTCGACGGCACCACCATCGACTGGTCCGCGGTCGAAATGCAGCCCGGCGACGACCCACCGGAGCCGTTCTCGGTCATGACCGACCGGATCACCACGCCCCAGATTAGTTGCGGGATCACCCGTACCACGCCGGCCACCCATGAGGTGATCCGGGCCAATGTGCATCGCTCGCCGATGTACTCCGGCCAGATCAAGAGCACTGGCCCGCGCTATTGCCCGTCGATCGAGGACAAGATCATCCGCTTCGGTGACCGCGACGGCCACCAGATCTTCCTGGAGCCGGAGGGCCTCGACGACCCCACGGTCTATCCCAACGGCATCTCCACCTCGCTTCCCGAGGAGGTCCAGCTCGCCATCCTGGCCTCGATCCCGGGTCTGGAGCGGGTCAAGATGGTCCGGCCCGGCTATGCCATCGAATACGATCACGTCGACCCTCGTGAGCTTGAGCCGACCCTGCAGACCAAGCGTCTCGCCGGTCTTTTCCTTGCCGGCCAGATCAACGGCACTACGGGCTACGAAGAGGCCGCCGGGCAGGGGATCGTGGCGGGTCTGAATGCGGCCTTGGCCGCCAGCGGGACCGACCCGATCGTATTCGATCGGGCCGACGGCTATATCGGCGTCATGATTGACGACCTCGTCACCCGCGGGATCACCGAGCCCTATCGGATGTTCACCTCGCGCGCCGAGTACCGGCTGACGCTGCGGGCCGACAATGCCGACCAACGCCTGACCGATAAGGGCATCGCCTTGGGCTGCGTAGGGCCGGCGAGGGCAGAGCGCCACGCCGCCAAGATGGCGGCGCTGGAAGCCGCGAAGGTTTTGGCGAAGTCGCTGGCGATCACCCCGAACGAAGCCGCCCGGCATGGGCTCGCGCTGAACCGCGACGGCAACCGCCGCTCGGCCTTCGAGCTCCTCGCCTATCCGGAGGTCGAGTGGCCGATGCTGCTTGCGATCTGGCCGGAGCTGTCGGCTATCGATCCCAGGATCGCCATCCATCTCGAGATCGACGCCAAGTATGACGTCTATCTCAAGCGCCAGACTGCGGACGTTGACGCCTTCCGCCGCGACGAGGGCCTGGTCCTGACCGGGATCGACTATGCCGAGGTGCCGGGGCTGTCTAATGAGGCCCGCGCCAAGCTGGGGGCGCATCAGCCTCGGACCGTCGGGCAGGCGGGCCGGATCGACGGCATGACGCCGGCGGCTCTGGGTATTCTCGCCGCCTATCTCCGGCGCGAAGCCCGACGGAAGAACCTCAAGGCGACGGCCTGACGTTTCACGTGAAACATGGCGCGCGCATCCCAGCAACTCGACCTGGTCTCCGACAAAGCAGCGGCCCTCGCCCTCACCCCCGTTTCACGTGAAACGGCGGCGCGGCTCGATCGCTATGTCGCGCTGCTTCTGGAGTGGCAGGCCAAGACCAATCTGGTCGCGCCCTCCACGCTTCCGAATCTCTGGACCCGCCATATCTCCGATTCGCTGCAGCTTCTGACTCTGGCCCCAACCGCAAAGGTCTGGATCGATCTCGGTAGCGGGGGCGGCTTTCCCGGCGTCGTGCTGGCCTGCGCCTTGGCGGAGACCCCGGGCGCCACCGTCCATCTGGTCGAGCGAATCGCCAAGAAGGCGGCCTTTCTGCGCGAAGCGATTCGCGTTACCGGCTCGCCGGGGGCTGTGCATCTCGCCGACATCGGGGATACTGTGGAAAGATTCGCGGGGCCCGTCGATTGCATTACGGCCCGTGCGGTGGCTCCGCTACATCAGCTTATCGGCTTTGCAGAGCCACTGGTGAGGCGAGGCGCCAAAGCCTTGTTTCTCAAGGGCCAAGATGTAGAGGCTGAATTGACCGAGGCCACTAAATATTGGAAGATTGAGCCAAAGCTTCATTCCAGCCGCACGGGCGGACAGGGCTGGATCGTCGAACTCGATGTGATCGAGCGGCGCAACGCATCCGCGGACTAGCTGGGGACGGCCGGCCATGGACGTAATTGATAAGATATATCAAGAGGATAGGTCACCTAAGCCGGCTGGACATCCGCGCATCCTGGCGCTTGCCAATCAGAAGGGCGGCGTCGGCAAGACCACTACCGCGATCAATCTTGGCACCGCGCTGGCCGCGATCGGCGAACGGGTGCTGATTGTCGATCTCGATCCGCAGGGCAATGCCTCGACCGGCCTCGGCATCGACCGGCGCAGCCGCAATACCTCGACCTACGACGTGCTGGTCGGCGAAGCGCAGCTGCGCGAATCGGTGGTGCCGACCGCGGTGCCGCGGCTGCACATCGCGACCTCCACCATGGATCTCTCCGGCCTCGAGCTCGAGCTCGGCACCACGCCCGGCCGTGCCTTTCGCCTGCGCGATGCCATCGCCGCGCTGAACCAGAACGCGACGCCGGATAGCGACTACACCTACGTCCTGATCGACTGCCCGCCCTCGCTCAACCTGCTCACCGTGAACGCGATGGCGGCGTCGGATGCGATCCTGGTCCCCCTGCAATGCGAGTTCTTCGCGCTCGAAGGCCTGTCGCAGTTGTTGCAGACCGTCGAGCAGGTGAAGACCACGCTCAATCCGAATCTGTCGATCCACGGCATCGTGCTGACCATGTTCGACAGCCGAAACAATCTGTCGAACCAGGTCGTCGCCGACGTCAGGCAGTTCATGGGAGCCAAGGTCTACAACACCATGATCCCGCGCAACGTGCGCATCTCCGAGGCGCCGTCCTATGGCAAGCCGGTCCTGGTGTACGACCTCAAATGCGTCGGTAGCGAAGCGTATCTGAAGCTCGCGACCGAAGTGATCCAGCGCGAGCGCGAGCTGCGCGCGCATTGAGGCGCGGCCTCCCCGCGATTGTGAAATTCTAGTTCTGGAGTGCCGTGAGTGAATCCAAGGGAGCTGGCGACGATGGCCGACGAAGCGCGTTCGCGACTGGGCCGCGGTCTTGCAAGTCTGATCGGTGATGTCGGCGGCGAGGCCGCGCATGTCGAGCGGCCGCGCAACCAGCGCAAGGTGCCGATCGAGTTCCTCAAGCCCAATCCACGCAACCCGCGCCGCGCCTTTTCCGACGCCGAGCTCAACGAACTCGCCGCCTCGATCAAGCAGCACGGCGTGATCCAGCCGATCGTGGTGCGCCCCGTGAAGGGCGCCCATGATCGCTACGAGATCATCGCCGGCGAGCGCCGCTGGCGCGCCTCCCAGCTCGCCGGCCTGCACGAAGTGCCGATCGTGCCGGCCGACGTCAACGACAGCGACGCGCTGGAAATCGCCATTATCGAAAACGTCCAGCGCGAAGACCTCAACGCGATGGAAGAAGCGCGGGGCTATCACGCGCTGGCTGACGAGTTCAAACGCAGCCAGGACGACATCGCCCGCATCGTCGGCAAGAGCCGCAGCCATGTCGCCAACATGATGCGGCTGACCAAACTGCCCGCCGAGGTGCAGGCCTATATCGCCTCCGGCCAGCTCTCCGCCGGCCACGCCCGCGCGCTGATCGGCGTGCCCGATCCGCTGGCCGCGGCAAAACGCACCGTCGAAGAAGGCCTCAACGTCCGCCAGACCGAAGCGCTGGCGCATGAAGAGGGCGTGCCCGAGCGCAAGCCGCAGAAGCCGCGCGGTGGTGGCGGCGCCGCCAAGCAGAAGGACGCCGACACGCTCGCGCTGGAGAAGCGCGTCAGCGACGCGCTGGGTCTGACCGTCACCGTCAACCACCGCGACCCCGGCGGTTCCGTGCAGATCACCTACAAGAGCCTCGAACAGCTCGACGAGGTGATGCGGCGGCTGGCGCGGTCGAGCTAACCTTTCCTCCTTGCATTCGCTGCAATCGCAAGCAGCGCGCGCTGCGCGATCACCGACGCCAGCGAGGCCTGCTTGCGCATGTCGAGCGCCACGGTTCCCAACTGATCGATGATCGCAACAAGGCGCTGCGGGTTGAAATTGCGCAGCGCGGTTTCGACGGCGCCCTTGCGGGAAAAATGCAGGCGGGGGAAGCCGCCGTCGAGCACGGTCGAGAGCGGCGTGCCCTCATTCAACGCGAGTGCCGATTTGTGCAGCCACGCCGCCTGGCGTTGCGCTGCGGAGATGATGACGCCGGGATAGGTGCCGGCGACCATCGCCTTGGCAAATTCGCTTTCCACCACCGCGGCGTTGCCGGCAAAGGCGGCGTCCACGATCGGATCGAGCTTCAGGTCGGACGCGTCGGAGACCACCACCATCACGTCGTCCAGCGTCACCTCTCCCTTGCCATGCGCATAGAGCGCGAGCTTGCGCAGTTCATTGCGCGAGGCTTGGCGGTCGCCGCCGAGCAGGCCCATCAGGGTGGAGCGGGCGTCCTGCGCGATCCGCAAATTCGATAGCTTCAGTTCGTCGTCGATCAGCTTGGCGAGATCCCGCTCGGTGTCGGGATAGCAGGCGATCGCGACCGCGTTCTTGGCGCGCTCGCAGGTCTTGCGCAGCGGCGATTCCGGGCGCAGCTCACCTGCCTCGATGACGATGCGGCAATCGCGGATCGGCGTCTCCGCCAAGGTATCGACGCCGGAGGCAAAGTTGCGCGAGCCGGCGCGGACGCGGATGGCGCGGCGGCCGCCGAACAGCGGCACCGTCATCGCTTCATCGACCAGGCGCGACGGCTCGGCGGCGAGTTCGTCGCCGTCGAGGCGGACGAGGGAGAAGGGGTCGTTGGGGTCGTCGACGGCGGAAGCCATCAGCGCATCGGCGCGCTCACGGACGAGGCCGGCATCGGGGCCGTAGAGCAGGATGATCGGCCGGCCCGCGTCAGGCCGGGCGAGGAAGCTGTCGATTTCTTTTCCGCGGAGTGCGACCACGTATCAGCTTTTCGCTCTAGTCCGTCACTCCGGGGCGATGCGCAGCATCGAACCCGGAATCTCGATCAACAATCTCGGGATTCCGGGTTCACGCTTCGCGTGCCCCGGAATGCCTGAAAATCATCAGGTGCCGGCGGTGAAATAGGACGCAAGGCGCGTCTGGATGTTTTCGGCGATCTCTTGGGCGGCGCGGTCCTCGGCGTCGCGGAAGGCGCGGGCGCGGGCGAAGCGCTGCATCTGACCGGGGATGTCGTAGGACACCCGCGAGAAGGTCGAGCCGGTCATGACCGACTTGTTGGTCGCAAGATCGATCAGATTGTACTGGGCGTCGATACCGTAGTTCTCGCTCGACGGCAGCGCTGTCGCGGGATCGAGGATCAGCGAAGAGCGGCTGGTCGAGAAACGCAGAACCAGCTTATGGGTCGGCGGCATGCCGGTGGCCTGGCCATAGAGCTTGAACGCCAGCGCATTGCGGATCTCCACGCCAATGCGCGCTTCGCGCGAGGCGTTCGGCTTGTCGACCGGCGGCAACTCAACGCCCATCAGCTTTTCGCGCAGGCCCGGCGTGCCGTCGCTGCGCTCGGCATACATCGGCTGGAAGCAGCCGGCGGTGAGCCCGGCCAACGCGGCCACGGCCAGCAGCCGAACGGCGATCCTGCGCTTAGCCGACCACATTGACGATCCTCTTGGGCACCACGATCACCTTCCGCACGGGCTTGCCGCCCAAGGCCAGTTTTACCGCATCGAGGGCCAAAACGGCACCCTCAATTTCTTTGGTCTGAGCTTCGGCCGCCACTGTGACCTCGCCGCGCTTCTTGCCGTTGACCTGCACAACCAGTGTCATGGTGTCTTCAACCAGCAAATCGCGTTCGATTTGCGGCCAATCGGCCTCCGAAATCAGCCCCTGCTGGCCCAGCACCTGCCAGCACTCCTCGGCCAGATGCGGCATCATCGGCGAAATCAGTTGAACAAGGATGACCGCGGCTTCCTTGACCGCCCAGGCGAGATCAGGCGCCGGAGTTTGGCCACCTTTAGCCAAGATTTGGGCCAGCACGTCGGCCAAGGCATTGGTGAACTCGCGGATATGGGCAAGGCAGACGTTGTAATGCATCCGCTCGATCCCGGTCGACACCTTGTCGAGCGTGCCATGGGCCACCTTGCGCAGGGTCAGCGCCTCCTGTCCGAACGATGCCGGCCGCGCCGCCGGCGCAGACTTGGCGATCGCAGCGGACTCGTTCACCACCCGCCACAGCCGTTGCACATAGCGCGAGGAGCCCTGCACGCGCTCGTCGCTCCAGATCACGTCGCGGTCGGGCGGGGAGTCCGACAGCATGAACCAGCGCGCGACGTCGGCGCCGTAGGTCGCAATGATGTCGTCGGGGTCGACCGTGTTCTTCTTCGACTTCGACATCTTCTCGATCGGGCCGATCGTGACCTCTTCGCCGCCATCGATCATGATGGCGTGACGGTCATTGCCGATGGTCTCGATCTTCACCTCCGCCGGGGTCACGTAAGTGCCATCCGCCTTGCGGTAGGTCTCGTGGACGACCATGCCCTGCGCATACTGGCCGGCGAACGGCTCGTCGAAAGCAATGTGGCCGGTGGCTTTCATCGCGCGCGTGAAGAAGCGCGCGTAGAGCAGATGCAGGATCGCGTGCTCGATGCCGCCGATATATTGATCGACCGGCATCAGCCGATCGACCACGGCACGCGTGGTCGGCTCCTTCTCGTTCCAGGGGTCGGTGAAGCGGGCGAAGTACCAGGCCGAATCGACGAAGGTGTCCATGGTGTCGGTTTCGCGCTGCGCCTTGCCGCCGCATTTGGGGCAGTTGACGTGCTTCCAGGTCGGATGATGGTCGAGCGCGTTGCCCGGCTTGTCGAAGGTGGCATCCTCCGGCAGCGTTACCGGCAGCTCCTTGTCCGGCACCGGCACGACATCGCATTTCGGACAATGGATCACGGGGATCGGGCAGCCCCAGAAGCGCTGGCGCGAAATGCCCCAGTCGCGCAGGCGGAAGTTCACCTGCCGCTCGCCGACCGGCGCGTTGCCGCGCGTTTCCGTTTCGAGCCGTTTCGACACTTCCTCCTTGGCCTGATCGATGGTCATGCCGTCGAGGAAGCGCGAATTGATCATGCGGCCATCGCCATCATAGGCGGTGTCGGTGATGACAAAGGTCTTCGGGTCCTGACCCTCGGGGCAGACCACAGGGATGTTGCCGAGCTTGTATTTGTTGACGAAGTCGAGGTCACGCTGGTCGTGCGCCGGGCAGCCGAAGATCGCGCCGGTGCCGTATTCCATCAGCACGAAGTTCGCGACGTAGACCGGCAGCTTCCAGTTCGGGTCGAACGGATGGATCGCCTTGATGCCAGTGTCAAAGCCTTGCTTCTCGGCAGTGTCGATCAATTCCTGCGCGGTGCCGATGCGCTTGATGTCGGCGATGAACGCTGCGAGCTTCGGATTTTTTGCGGCCGCCGCCTGTGCCAGCGGATGGTCCGCCGAGATCGCCATGAACTTCGCGCCGAACAGCGTGTCCTGCCGCGTCGTGAAGATCTTCAGCTCGGTTTCGCCGGCGGGCGAGGTCGCAGGATCCAGTGCAAAGCGGATCAGCAGGCCCTCGGACCGGCCGATCCAGTTGCGCTGCATCACCCGCACCCGGTCGGGCCAGCGGTCCAGACCGTCGAGCGCGTCCAGCAACTCCTGCGAGTACTTCGTGATCTTGAAGACCCACTGGTTCATTTCCCTCTGTTCGACAACCGCGCCGGAGCGCCAGCCGCGGCCGTCGATCACCTGCTCATTGGCGAGCACGGTCATGTCGACCGGGTCCCAGTTGATCTTGCGCTTCTCGCGCTCGGCAAGCCCTGCGCGCATGAAGTCCAGGAACATCTTCTGCTGGTGCTTGTAGTAGGAGGGGTCGCAGGTCGCGAACTCTCTGGACCAGTCCAGCGACAGCCCGATCGACTGCAGCTGCTTCTTCATCGCCGCGATGTTGTCGTAGGTCCACGCTTTGGGCGCGACCTTGCGCTCGATCGCGGCGTTTTCCGCCGGCAGGCCGAAGGCGTCCCAACCCATCGGGTGCAGCACGTTGAATCCCTTGGCGCGCATATAGCGGGCCAGCACGTCGCCGAGCGTATAATTGCGGACATGCCCGATATGGATGCGCCCGGACGGGTAGGGGAACATCTCGAGCACGTAATATTTTGGCCGCGGATCGTCGTTTTTGGAGGCGAAGATCGCCTTTTCGTCCCACTGGCGCTGCCAGCGCGGCTCGGATTCACGGGCGTTATAACGGTCGGGAGTCATGGAATTGCTGGGCTTTTTGAGGATTCGGGACCCGTTTCGGAGGACGGCGGACTAGGCCATAAAAGACCGTGGGGGGTCAACGGCTTGGGACCGATTGCTGCGCCTCGGGCGGGAGCTCTGGTGGAGGCCTGCGAAATGCTTGCAAAACAGGCAGGATTGAGGCGCACTTAACCATTTCGTGAGACGTTCGCCACCCAACAAACAAGAAATGCCAAACTCCCAGGAAACAAGTGCTTTCCCTTGGCCGACGCGTTCGACGAACTGGATTTCGAATATGTGAGCGGGGTGGCCGAACAGGCCATGCGCTCCATTACCGAGCAACGCGTTCCGCCGACCCCCGATAATTTCCACGTCTGGTTCAAATATGCGCTCGGCACGCCGGTCGCGCTGAAGCGAACCATCAACATCCTGATCTCGCAAAAGCGCAAATTCGACGCGGTGACCAACCGCGACCTCTACACCACCTATGTCGGCTCCAAGGGCATCGACGAGGCGGTGGCGCACCAGGTGTCCCAGCAGCTGCATAATGTGCTTGGATCCGCGCAAAAATTCCTGGCGACGGCGATCGCCGACAATCGTACGCAGATCGAAGCGATCAGCAATGTTGCCGACCGCTCCGAGATCGGCACCGATCCGCGGCTGCTGATCGAGACGCTGATGAACGAGCTCTCGAAGGCGGCGACGCGCGCCACAAAGCTCGAAGCGCAGTTCGTCGAGAAATCGCGCGAACTCGACATGATCCGCGAATCGCTGTCGCAGTCGGAGGTGCGGGCGCGGACCGATATGCTGACAGGGCTTCCCAACCGGCGCGCACTGGAGGAATTCTTCCGCGGTGCGCAGGCGGAGGCCATGGAGCACGACCAGCCCCTCAGTGCGTTCCTGATCGACATCGATCATTTCAAACAGTTCAACGACATGTTCGGTCATGGCGTTGGCGATCAGGTGCTGCGCCTGGTTGGAAAGGCCCTGCGCGACCGTGTGCGCGAGAACGATTTGCCGGCGCGCTACGGCGGCGAAGAGCTGATCGCCATTCTTCCCGGCGCGGATCTTGACGTTTGCGCGGCGACCGCCGAGCGCATCCGCGGCGCGCTGGCTGAATGCAAGATCACGCGCCGCTCTACCGGCGAGGCTCTGCCTGGCATCACGGTTTCGATCGGGGTGGGACAATTCCAGTTCGGCGAGTCCATGGAAGATTTGATCGACCGCTGCGATCGCGCGCTCTACCAGGCCAAGAAGCGCGGCCGCAATTGCGTCGTGACCGAGCTGGAGATCGAGCCCGAGCGGGCGGTGGGGTAACGCGTTAGCGCCATTACCGGGCATGACGAGTGGAAAGACATACGTTCTCATTCTCGCGGTGTGATTCTCACCCGAGTTCTGCGATTTCGTTGTCCCTCTCTCTGACAGAGGGCGCAGGGAAAGCCGGGCGCCGACTGCGCCCGCAGCACCGTGTGCAATGGGTAGTAGAAGAACGCACACGGATTTGACAGGTACAGCCGAGACATCCCGGCTTTCCCCGCGCAATGGCTTTACGGCTTACTTCG
>DATEJC010000439.1:0-2018 GCA_035278345.1 Bradyrhizobium sp.
TGTCGGCCGCCGTATCGCCGAGCTCTGCAATGGCCTCTTGCACCTGAAGGTAATTGCCTACGATCCATATCTGACGGCAGAGGAAATGGCGGCGCGGGGCGCGGAGAAGGTCGAGCTCGATGATCTCCTGCGTCGCTCGGACTTCGTCTCGATCAGCTGTCCGCTCGACAGCAGCAGTCGCGGTATGATCGGCGCCAAGCAATTTGCGCTGATGCAGCCGCACGCGTTCTTCATCACCACCGCGCGCGGATTCATCCACGACGAGCGCGCGCTGTACGACGCGCTGAAGGAGAAGCGCATCGCCGGCGCCGGCCTCGACGTCTGGGACAAGGAGCCGCCGCCGCCCGATCACCCGCTGCTGCAGTTCGACAATGTGCTGGCAAGCCCGCATACCGCAGGGGTGACCGTGGAGGCGCGGACCAATATGGGCCGCATCGCCGCCGAGCAGTTGCTCGATGCGTTCGACGGCAAGCGCCCACCGCGGATCATCAATCCGGAGGTGTGGCCGGTCTATGCGAAGCGGTTCGCGGCGACCTTCGGAGTGACGCCGCAATAGCGGCTGGAATGGCCCGGGGCGGTGGAGAAGATTTTCTCCGCCGCCGGGGCTAACGAAACAAAAAAGCCACTGCCGAACGGGCTTCCAGCGAAGCGCTCATTGCTATTTTCGCTGATATCTCGACTACTTAAGCCTGAGACCTCATTTTCCAGGGGCGCCCGATGCCCCGGGCGCCAGGGAACATGAGAGATGGCAAAGGTACGCAAACTGCTGGCAAGCGCTTCCGGCCGCATCGGCCGCCGCTTTGCGCAGTTCGTCGCCATCGCCGCGGCAAGTCTGCCGTCGGCCGGCGCTTAATCCCGAACCCTCAGATTATTCCGGCACGATGCGAACGGCTCCGCGTGCGGCGCTGCTGGCAAATGCCGCATAGGATTTCAGCGCCGTCGAGACCGCGCGCTTGCGCGGCGCGGGCTTCCACGCGGCCTTGCCCTTCGCGACCATCGCGGCGCGGCGGCGCTCGAGCTCCGCTTCCGGCACCGCAAGGTTGATCTTGCGGTTGGGAATGTCGAGCTCGATGATGTCGCCTTCCTCGACCAGACCAATCAATCCGCCTTCGGCCGCCTCCGGCGAGATGTGGCCGATCGACAAGCCCGATGAGCCGCCGGAGAAGCGGCCATCGGTGATCAGCGCACAGGCTTTGCCGAGGCCTTTCGATTTCAGGTAGCTCGTCGGATACAGCATCTCCTGCATGCCCGGTCCGCCGCGCGGGCCCTCATAGCGGACCACGACGACGTCGCCGGCCTTCACCTTGTTGCCCAGAATGGCTTCGACGGAAGCGTCCTGGCTTTCGAAGATGCGGGCAGGGCCCGAAAATTTCAGAATGCTTTCGTCGACGCCGGCCGTCTTCACGATGCAGCCGTCCTTGGCGAGATTGCCGAACAGCACGGCAAGGCCACCGTCCTTGGAGTAAGCGTGCGCAGCGTTGCGGATCACCCCCTTCTCGCGGTCGAGATCGACATCGTCGAAACGGCGGTCCTGGCTGAAGGCGACCTGTGTCGGCACGCCGCCGGGCGCGGCCTTGTAGAAATTCCGCACCTTCTCGCTCGTGGTGCGCGCGATGTCCCAGCGATCGAGCGCCTCCGCCAGCGTCGTCGCATGCACTGTCGGCACGTTGGTGGTGATCAGCCCGGCGCGATCGAGTTCGCCGAGAATGCCCATGATGCCGCCAGCGTGATGCACGTCCTCCATGTGCACATCCTGAACGGATGGAGCGACCTTGCACAGCACCGGCACCTTGCGGGAGAGCCGATCGATGTCGCTCATGCCGAAGGGCACCTGGCCCTCATGCGCGGCCGCAAGCAGATGCAGCACGGTGTTGGTCGAGCCGCCCATGGCAATGTCGAGCGTCATGGCGTTCTCGAACGCCTTGAAGTCGGCGATGCCGCGCGGCAGCACGCGTGCGTCGTCCTGCTCATAGTAGCGGCGGGCGAGATCGACGATGAGATGGCCGGCCTCGACGAAC
>DATEJC010000440.1:0-7360 GCA_035278345.1 Bradyrhizobium sp.
CTGATCCTCAACAACGAGGAAGAGCGCTTTTCCGGCAACAAGCACACCACGGAGTATCCCGCAAAGTCGGTCGACGCGATGGTCGCGACCCTGCGCGGCATGAACCGGGACGTCGCTGACATCGACGCCTGGCTGACCAGCTGGGACTATTTTGCGCTGGCCGGCATGCTGGCGCGCAGCATGTTCGAGGAAGTGCCGCAAAGTCTCATGCTGGCCCGCGTTGCCGATGCCACCGCGTTCGATCGCCGCCGCCTCGACCAGATGACGCGCTCGCCGAAGATTTTGGCGCGCCAGCTCGGACTCACCGAACGCGTGCCGCTGATCTGCATGCCGCATCACGGCAACCACGCCTGGTTCTCGTTTGCCGCCTCTCCGTTTGCCGATGACGGCGAACCGGTCGCGGTCGCCGTGCTCGACGGCACCGGCGACGTGGGATCGGTCTCGCTCTACACCGTGACGAACGGCGAGATGAAGCAGCTCTATTGCAACAACAGCATGTTCGATTCACTGGGCATGTATTACAGCGTGGTGTCGTCGACACAAGGCGGCTGGACCTGGCTGTCGAGCGAAGGCCGCTACATGGGCGCCGCCGCCTGGGGCGACATGAATCGTGCGACCAATCCCTACTATTCGCGGCTGAAGCACGTCCTGCACCTCGGCAGCAATGGCGAGATCTCGCTCAACCGCGCCATGGCGAACTGGTATTACGACCCCTCCTACAATCCGTACAAGCGTCCGCTGACCGACATCCTCGGCGAGCCGCTCAAGCCGGAGCAATTGTGGAATCCGGACGCGATGCTGCGCGTCGAGGACATCAAGCATCGGCCCGATACCCAGGAGCGCCTCGACAAGGCAGCCGCGACACAGCTGGTGCTGGAAGACGCGATGATCCATGTCGTCGATCACTTGCTGCGTGCAACCGGCGCGCACCGGCTGGTGCTGACCGGCGGCGTCGCGCTCAACGCCGTCGGCAACATGCGGCTGCTCGAGCATTTCGACGAAGCGTGGTTCGAAAGGAACCAGGGCCGCAGGGCGCGGCTACATCTGTGGGTGCCGCCGGTACCCGGCGATCCCGGCGTCGTGATCGGCGCCGCCTGGCAGTTCGCCCATCTCGCCGGCAGCCCGCGCGGCGCGCCGATGACGCACGCCTTTTACTGCGGCACGTCGCCGACCGCGGCCGACATCACCGCTGTGCTGGAGGCCAATGACGTCGCCTCCGAGCGCATCGGCGACATCTCGACTGCGGAAGGCCGCAGCGCCATCGCCGATCTCATGGCCTATGCTGTGTCGCAGAAAGGCGTGATCGCGATCTACCAGGGCGCTGCCGAAACCGGTCCTCGCGCGCTCGGCCACCGCTCGATCCTCGCCAACCCCTGCGATCCCGAGGCGCGCGAACGGTTGAACGAGCGCGTGAAATATCGCGAAGCAATCCGCCCCCTTGCGCCAATGGCGACGCTCGAAGCGGCAAAGCAATATTTCGAGCTTCTGCCCGGCGCATCTGATGCCGACTACAACGCCTATAATTACATGGTGCTGACCGCGCATTCGAAGCCGGGCGCGCGGGAAAAGATTCCGGCAGTCATCCACGCCGACGGCACGGGACGCATCCAGATCGTCCGCGAGGCCGACGATCCCCTCATCTACGCGTACCTGAAGGCCATGGGCCGCCGGGTCGGCGTGGAGATGTCGGTGAACACCTCGTTCAACGTCGCCGGACCCATCGCGCAAACACCGCAGCAGGCGATCGACACCCTGCGTCGCTCAAAGGGCCTCGATGCGGTGCTGATGGTCGCCGACGACGGCACGGTGCATGCCGCCTGGCATGGTGGCGAGCGCGACAGCGGCCGCTTCAGAGGCTGGCTCGCCGACTGGAAGGCGGCATCGGCTTCCAGTCGGGCGAGTTGACACGTCACTGCGCCGCGTCTGAACGGATATCAACATGCTCCGCTGCAGCAGATGCGTCGAGCACGGTCACCGTGCCGGCGGTGCCGTCGACCTCGAGCATCGCGCCATCGGCGATCCGCTCGGTGGCGCCCGCGACCGCGACCACGCAGGGAATGCCGAGTTCGCGCGAGACGATGACGGCGTGGCTCATGAGCGCGCCGACATTGACGACGACCGCGCTCGCCGGAAGGAACAATGGCGTCCAGGCGGGATCGGTCATCGGGGCGACCAGGATGTCGCCGGGATTGAGACCGCGCGCGTCGGCGGGATCAAGCACGATGCGGGCGCGGCCGCGTGCGACGCCCGCCGAGCCGCCATCGCCTTTCAGAACGTCGCCGGCCGCGGTCAACTTCGGCTTGGTCTTGTCTTGCGCCTCCATTTCCTCGATGCCCGGCACTTCGTCCTGCGAATTGATGAAGAACGGCGGCGTCACCGCGGCAAACCGTTCGCGCAGCGCCCAGCGCTCCCTGATAACAGGCACGAGGCTGTGCGGATCCTTCAGGTATTTCGGCAATTCGTCCTGGAAGCCCAACATCGCGACCATGCGCGGGTCCTCGACTCCACCCTTCAGCGCGGCGCGGCGGACCAGCTCGCGGAAGACGCGCTTCAACGCAGCGCCGCTGCGTATCGCGCGATCGCGCGTTGCCTCACGGGCCCGCGACCAGTATGGCAGCGCCTTGACCGCCTTCCTGACGTTGCCCTTGTCCATGAACTTCACGTGCGGCAGCACTTTTTCGATCGCGGCCCGCTGGCGAGCCTCCATGTCCTTCAGCCGCACCGCAGGGGCAAGATCGTGCTCGGCGAGCCGCATGCGATCGATCGCAACCAGCGCCAGCTCCGGGGTGTTCTCCCAGGTGCGCGACGACAGCTCCCAATCATTCGGGCCACGGTGGCCGTGCCTGGCGATGAATGCGGCGAACTGCTTGTTGAACTCGGCGGCCTCCGGCATCGGTTTCAGCCGTTCATACAATCCCGACGTGCCGGCATTGAAGGCAGCCGTCAGTGCAGGATTGGCGCGCACGAGTTTTGCGATCTCGTAAAGCTCCTGCGAGTAGGAGGCCGACAGCACGTCGCCGGCCGCGCCGATCAGATGGGTCGCCAGACCCGGTTCGCCCGCGGCCTTGGCGGCGTCGGCAAGGATTCCCGAGACAATCGCGGCGATCGAGCTCGAAAAGATGTGGTTGCGGAAGACCTGCCGGAACACCGGCGGAAACGCCGCCATGTATTCATAGAGCGCCTCGTCCGAGGCATCGAGCGGCGGGCACTTCGCTTCCCAGTCGGCAACGAGCCGGTAGCTGTCCTTGACCACCGGCGGTTCGGATTTCGTGCCGAGCGCCTTGATCACCGTGAGCAGGATCTTCAGCGACGACAACAGGCTCTTGTCGCCCTTGCGCGGCACGTAAGGCGGCGGGTTGCCTTCGCCGAACAGCGTGGCATCGATCGCCTCGGGCGAGGAGCCCGGCGCCCGCACGCCGATCATGCGCAAATAAGAGACGTTCAGATAGCCGTAACCGGCGTAGAGTCCGATGATCACGGGGTCGTCGTTCTTGAAGTCGCCACGTTGCAGGATGCCCATCTGCCGGTAAGCATCGCGCCAGCCGGTTTCGGCTGCGAGCACGCCGAGCGAATAAGACAGCGGTGTCAGAACCTCAGGAAAGACCTCGCCGATATTGCCGCGCGTGTTGATCGGCCAGCGCGGGTCGATCCTGCCTTCGACGAGCCAATGCGTGCTAGCCACGTGAAGTCCCTCCCGTGTGAGCGTTTCGTAGCGGCCTGTTCTTGTTGTTGTCGGCCGATTGACCTGTTCTGACTTCCTTACCCGCCTGACCTCGCCTCCTCGATGGCACGATCCCGGCCGGCCAGATGAATCAGTTCCTCATGCAGCTCGAACCAGGCGGTGTGATAGCTGTCCTTCAATGGGCTTGCGATCATGGTGCCATCGCCTGCGGCAATGGCCTTTGCCGCGTGCGCAAGGCGCGTCGCAAACGGCTTCAGGCGAGGCATCAGCATCAGGATGTTGGGCAAGAGAGCCACCGTCGCCCGATGAAAGTCGGCGATCCGCGCCCGGATCGCCGCGTCGTACGCGGCATCGGCATGGTCGTTCGGAACCTGCTTGCCGTCGATCACCTTGATCTGCCAATCGGCAACCAGCTGCTTGAAGCGAACGTCCAGCGCCATGAAGTCCTGATAGAGCCGCTCGGCCGCGCGCCGGTCGACGCTGTCACGCTCCGCCTTGAGCTGCCCCAATAGCCACGCGCGCCCCTCGGGCGTCACATGAAGGCCGCGCGGCGCCTTGCCGATCCAGGTTTGCGGCAATGACTTCAGCACCGCGCCGACGGCGTCCGCCGACGCTGCCAGCGCAATCGCAGTGCGCTCGACCGTGGCGAAGCCAAGCAGCGCCAGCGCGCGAACGACGGCAAGGTTGTCGACGTCGCAAGCCGCGCTGTCGTCGGCGACGTTTGTTCCGGGTCCCGCGGCGGCGTCTGCTTCGCCCAAGGAAAGCCCAGCCTCGGCCGCCCAGCGCCGTAACGTCTGAAGTTCGACCGGCTCGCCCTGCCCTGCCTCGACGCAATCGCCGAGATAGATCTTTCCAGTCGTGCCGTCGATCGTCAGGCGCGCACCGTTGTCAAGCATCCTTCCGGCAATGCTCAAGGCCGGCTCCAACTGCAAAGCTTCAACGCCGCAGACCGCGGCAATGCCCCAGCCGCGCGCCACCAGCGCCGCGTGACTCACCATGCCGCCGGTCGCGGTGACAATGCCTGCCGCCTGCGCCATACCGTGCACGTCCTCGGGTGAGGTTGTCGGCCGGACCAGAATGACGCTGCTGCCGCTTGCGGCGAGATCGGCGACACGATCGGGCCGAAGGCAGATCACACCCGACACCACGCCAGGAGATGCAGCGACACCGGAAGCAATCGCGATTGCGCCCTCGCGCACCCGCGCCATCGATTTGAGCTGGCGCAGCTGCTCCGGCGCCATTCGGCGCACCGCCTCTTCGCGCGAGATCAGCCCCTCATTGGCAAGATCGATCGCGATCCGTGCCGCTGCTATCGCGGAGCGCTTGCCGGGACGCACCTGCAGTATCTGCAGCCGCCCCTCCTGCACCGTGAACTCGACGTCGCAGAGGTCGCGATAATGCCGTTCGAGACGGCGCAGCACATCGCCGAGCTCGTCATGAGCCTCCGGTAAGGTCTCGCGCATCGCCGCTAGCGGACGACTGGCACGAATGCCGGCCACGACATCCTCGCCTTGCGCATTGGCGAGGAAATCGCCGTAGGTCTCGTTCGCGCCGGTCGACGGATTGCGCGAAAAGGCGACGCCCGTGCCTGACGAGGCGCCGAGATTGCCGAATGCCATGACCTGAACGAGGACTGCGGTCGGCATCTCCTCGCCAAGTCCCTCACGCTCGCAATACACCCTAGCGCGCTCCGAGCGGCTTGAGCGGAATACCGCCTCGATCGCGCCACGCAGCTGCGCGCGCGGCTCGTCCGGGATTGGTGTCCCCTCGCGCGCGCAAATGTTTCGCACCCGGTCGATATCGGCGCGCAGCACCGCTGCCGACGCATCGCGCGGCAGGTTGTCACCGAGAGTCTGGCGGGAGATGCCGAGCACCGTTGCGGCATACATCCGGCAGAAACGCGCCCAGGTATCGAGCGCGAAGCGCTCGTCGCCGGTCCATGCCGCAAGGCCCGCGATCGTCACTGCGTTGGCACCAAGATTGAGGATCGTGTCCATCATCCCCGGCATCGACACCGGCGCGCCGGAACGTACCGAGACCAGCAGCGGCCGCTCGCGATCGCCGAAGCGTTGCTGTGTGGCGCATTCGAGGGCCGCAAGCTTTTGGTCGATCGCCTGGTCGAGGCCGTCGGGCCAGCCTGATGCAAGAAACTGGCGGCATAGCGCAGTCGAGAGAACGAAAGCGCGGGGCACCGGAAGGGAGAGCTTCTGGCGCATCTCGACAAGGCCCGCACCCTTGCCGCCGAGGCGCTGGCGCAGCTCGGCCGCGGAGCAATCGTGAATATGGTCGAGCTCGTAGACGGGAAGCTGGCCTGACATCACTCCGACCGCTGCGCCATGATGACATCTGGATGACAGGGTCGCCCGGAGCGCTGCAGCCGTCAACAGCGGTTGCAAATGATGCGATGCACAAGCCAATGGGGCAGCAAAGGCCTCGGCTCATGGTGGAGCTAGCGGCGGTGAGAAGCCTCAGGGCGTGCCCTTGAAGCAGGCTTAGGCCGCGCCCTGCGCCGTGAGGATTTCACGGATTGCCCTTTCAGTTTGTTGCCAGTCATTCCGGGGAATGCCGACCTTCAATGCGGAATCCAACGAGCGCGCCCGCTGTTCTTGCTCCCTTGCCAATCCTAGCAAGTCGATCTGTATCTCGGACGGAAGATAGCCTGCCACAACCTGATCGACCCGCGCAGCCATCTGGTCCATTAGCCGGACGTGAAACGATCTTGCTTCTTCAATGAATTCATCGCGAGACATTTGGTAAGCGCCGACACCCGCCGACCATGCCGGTCTCCCCTCGAATTGCCTGTCGCGATTGTCCCATTCGATGTGAACATGGTCTCGATCGGACCAAATCGCGATATTTGCAGATGGAGAAAGGTAGGCACTATCAAGGTGGCGCCGTTCGCTCCACAGCACTGCCGCGTCGGCGATCTCGCCAAGGTAATCCGCGTCAGTGACGTCATCGTCTCTATCGCGCCAGGCGCAATAGGCGTTCCGCCAGGCTTTCGCTGATTGGCCGTGGATATAAGGTACAAGCGACTGAGGAACCGGCTCCAATATGTGGGGAAGCATATCCAGCAAGTCTTCATGGAGACGGACGACTTGATACTCGCAGTAGCGGTTCATGCCGGCATTCCGCGCATGATCGCTGTATTCGAAGAGCGCGGCGTTGCCCGCTTGTATCCAGTATTCGCCGTACGTCAGGCCAAACCAATGAAGGCTATAGCTCCCGGGCTCCCCCCAAGGGACAATCTTTTCGATTGGCGCAAGCGTGAAATTGATGAGCAAGGCTAAGCCAGATAGAACGTTGCTGACACGTAACTCTACTCGGCTGTAACCGGTTTTCCCATCCGATTTCCGGCGCAGGTTCGCGCCGCGACTATTTCGGCCGCGAAACGATTTCGATCATCTTGCCTTCGTCGTCGTCGGGCGCGCTTGCCTTCGCCGTCTCATAGGCGGCGAGCGCGGCGCGGCTGACGGGCACGCCGGGCAAAAGCTCCTCCGCCAGCGCCACCGCATAGGCGGCATCCTTGTGGCGCAGCGCCGCGGTGAAGGACGCGCCGGAGAAATCGCGCGCGACCATGCGTTTGGAATGGCGGATCACTTGCGGGCTTGCCACCACGCCGGTCGACAGCGCTTCCGCCACAAGGTTCATGTCGAGGCCGGCGCGCTCGGCGATCGC
>DATEJC010000441.1:0-3461 GCA_035278345.1 Bradyrhizobium sp.
GAAGGCCGGGTTGAAGGCGAGATCGGGGATGATCTCCTGCGCGACTTCCTTGCGCGGCTCTTCGAAGTTGACGAACACGTTGAGCTGGTCCTGCAGGATGCGCGCGGCATAGGCGACCGCATCGTCCGGCGTCACGCCGCCGTTGGTCTCGATCGTCATCGTCAGCTTGTCGTAGTCGAGGATCTGGCCCTCGCGGGTATTTTCGACCTTGTAGGAGACCTTGCGGACCGGCGAGCACAGGCTGTCGACCGGGATCAGGCCGATCGGCGCGTCCTCGGGACGGTTGCGCTCGGCGGCGACATAGCCTTTGCCGGTCGCGACCGTGAACTCCATGCGGATTTCGGCGCCCTCGTCCAGCGTGCAGAGCTGCAGCTCCGGATTGAGCACGGTGACGTCGCCGACGGTCTGGATGTCGCCGGCGGTGACCACGCCCGGGCCGTTCTTCTTCACGACCATGCGCTTGGGGCCTTCGCCCTGCATCTTGATCGAGATGTCCTTGATGTTGAGCACGATGTCGGTGACGTCCTCGCGAACGCCAGCGATCGAGGAGAACTCGTGCAGCACGCCGTCGATGTGCACCGACTGTACGGCGGCGCCCTGCAGCGAGGACAGCAGGATGCGGCGCAGCGCATTGCCCAGCGTCTGGCCGAAGCCGCGCTCGAGCGGCTCGGCCACCAGCGTCGCAAAGCGGGTCGCGTCCGAACCGGGCGAGACCTGCAGCTTGTTCGGTCGGATCAGTTCTTGCCAATTCTTCTGGATCGTCACTGTTTTTCACCCATACGGGCCGGCCGATTTGCGCTTCAAACCGCCGGCGTTGGAGACACGCGGGTCAAGTCCGCGTCGTACAATTCCAAAAACCATCGCGAGGCGGAGCGGCCGCCTCGCGACTACAACAAATCAAACGCGCCGGCGCTTGCGCGGACGGCAACCATTGTGCGGGATCGTGGTCACGTCGCGGATCGAGGTGACGGTGAAGCCCGCAGCCTGCAGCGCGCGAAGCGCCGATTCACGGCCCGAACCGGGGCCTGCCACTTCCACTTCCAGCGTGCGCATGCCGTGTTCCTGCGCCTTCTTGGCGACGTCTTCGGCGGCGACCTGCGCGGCATAGGGGGTCGACTTGCGCGAGCCCTTGAAGCCCATCGTGCCGGCCGATGACCAGGCAATCGCGTTGCCCTGCGCGTCGGTGATGGTGATGGTGGTGTTGTTGAACGACGAATTCACATGCGCGATGCCGGAGGCGATGTTCTTGCGTTCGCGACGGCGGACGCGGGTGGCTTCCTTGCCCATTGACTACCTTTCCTGTGATCTCAAACGCCGCCGTAATGCCAGCGGCTACACCCGGGCGGCGCCTTTCGGCCCGCCCCAAAATTCGAAACGTGCGCTTACTTCTTCTTGCCGGCGATCGCCTTGGCCGGACCCTTGCGCGTGCGCGCATTGGTGTGGGTGCGCTGCCCGCGCACTGGCAGGCCGCGACGATGGCGCAGGCCGCGATAGCAGCCGAGGTCCATCAGACGCTTGATGTTGATGCCGACCTCGCGACGCAGGTCGCCCTCGACGAGATAGTCGCGGTCGATCACTTCGCGAATCTGCAGCACTTCCTGGTCGGTGAGCTGGCTGACACGGCGATCCAGCGGGATCTTCACCTTCTCCATGATCTCGCCAGCGTTCTTCTGGCCGATGCCATGGATATACTGCAGCGCGATCAGCACGCGCTTGTTGGTCGGGATATTGACGCCGGCGATACGGGCCACTGACTTCTCTCCTGTCACCGGCCGTCGAGGCCGGACATTTCATCTAAAGCGCGACCGCGCTTTGTGTTGTTTAGCTCGGGCAGGTGTCCACAAACGCGAACACGACGCCCTAACCCCTTGGTTTCCCGGGGCCCGGCATCGTCTGGTAACTATCCGATCTGGATGCGGGGCTTATTAAGGGATTCAAGCGGGTTTCGTCAACCGATTCTAACGCTTAGCTCGCTTTTTCGTGACCTTTTTGCCCGCTTTTGCGGCCTTCCCGGCCCCCTTGCCCTTAGGTCCCTTGGCGGGCTTCTTCGCCGCCTTTTTGGCGGCCTTTTTCGTCCCCTTGGCGGCCTTCCGGGCCTGTTTGGCGAGTTTTTTGGCCGCCTTGGCGGGTTTGGCCTTGCTGGCGGCGGCCTTCCTGGCGGCCGCCTTGGCCGCGACCTTGGCCTCGGTGGCGCCGATGGCGGCCAGAATCCGGTTAATTTCCCTCGTCACCTGCTCGATGGTCATCATGCCGTCGACGGTGAGCAACTTCCGCCGTTCCGAATAATAGTGGATCAGCGGTTCGGTCAGCGACCGGTACTGGGCAAGGCGCTTGGCCAGCACTTCCGGGGTGTCGTCGATCCGGACTTCCTCGCCGCGGGCGCGCATCTCGGCGACGCGGTTCTCGACCCGCTGCAACAGCGCGCTTTCGTTGACGCGCAATTCAACCACGGCGTCGAGCTTGATGTGCTTGTGCTTCAGCAGTTCATCGAGGGCGGCCGCCTGCGGCACCGTGCGCGGGAAGCCATCGAGGATAAAGCCCTTCTTCATATCGGGCTGGTCGAGGCGATCGGAGATGATGCCGATCACGATCTCGTCCGAAACGAGACCGCCGTTTGCCATGATCTCCTTGGCCTGCAGCCCGACCGGCGTGCCGGCCGCCGCCGCCGCGCGCAGCATCTCGCCGGTGGAGAGCTGGACAATGCCGTGCTTGGCCACCAGCCGCTGCGCCTGGGTGCCCTTGCCGGCGCCCGGCGGTCCGAGAAGAATCAGTCGCATGGTTTCGCCCCCCGGCTAGGTGAGCGAAAGGACGCGCACCCGATTAGAAGTTGCGACGCGCCGCTCCCGCTAGCGGCGGCGTCCGCGCAATTTCGATTTGCGGATCAGTCCCTCGTACTGATGCGCCAGCAGGTAGCCCTGAACTTGCGCCACCGTGTCCATGGTGACACTGACCACGATCAAAAGTGACGTACCACCAAAGTAGAACGGCACCGAGGCGTAGGAGATCAGGATTTCCGGGATCAAGCAGACGATCGCGAGATAAATCGCACCCAGCACGGTGATGCGCGACAGCACATAGTCAATGTATTCGGCGGTGCGCTCGCCGGGACGGATGCCCGGGATGAAGCCGCCATGCTTCTTCAGATTATCCGCGGTCTCGGTCGGGTTGAACACGATCGCGGTATAGAAGAAGGCGAAGAACACGATCAACGCCAGGTACAGGAACAGGAACAGCGGCCGGCCGTGGCTGAGCTGCGTGGTCAGCCACTGCATCCATTCCGGCCCCTTGCCAGCATTGAAGTTGGCGACCGTGGTCGGCAGCAACAGCAGCGACGAGGCGAAGATCGGCGGAATGACGCCTGCCGTGTTGATCTTCAGCGGCAGGTGCGAGGAATCGCCCTGGAACATGCGGTTGCCGATCTGGCGTTTCGGGTACTGCACCAGGAGACGCCGCTGCGCCCG
>DATEJC010000442.1:0-2362 GCA_035278345.1 Bradyrhizobium sp.
GCCCACTGCTCTTCCTCCGATAGGATGTTGCCTTCCTCGGTCGAGGCAAAGCCGCATTGCGGCGACAGCGCGAGCTGCTCAAGTGGCGCGAACTTGGACGCCTCGTCGAGCCTGCGTTTGATGTCGTCCTTCTTCTCCAGCTCGCCGAATTTCGAGGTAATCACGCCGACCACGACCACCTTGTTGCCCTTGGGCAGATAGCGCAGCGGCTCGAAGCCGCCGGCGCGGTCGGAATCGTATTCGAGGAAATAGCCGTCGTAGTTGGTGCCTCCAAGCATGACTTCCGCCACCGGCTCGTAGCCGCCGGAGGAAATCCACGTGGAACGGAAATTGCCGCGGCAGACATGCGTGGTGATGACCATGTCGGCCGGCTTCTCGGCGATGGCGTAGTTGATGATGCGGGCGTAGATATCCTGCAGGCCATCGGGATTGTCGCCGCGCTCGCGCGCCTTGTTCAACTCGTCCTGCGAGCAGAGATAGGCCCACACCGTGTCATCGAACTGCAGATAGCGGCAGCCGGCGTCGTAGAACGCCTTCACCGCCTTGCGGTAGGTCTTGCCGAGGTCGGCGTAGAACTCTTCGAGCTCCGGATAGACTTCCTTGGAGATCGACTTGCGGCCGCCGCGGAAGTGCAACACGGCTGGCGAGGGAATCGTCATCTTCGGCGTGACGTGCGCGGTGTCGGCCTGCTTCTTCAGGAACTTGAAATGATCCAGCATCGGGTGATCGGCAGGGAAGTCGAGCTTGCCGATCACGCGCACCGCATCGTGCCGGGTCTGCACGCCCGCGAACTGGATGCCCTGGTCCGGGTGGAACAGTTCGCAGCCGGTCAGCTTGGCCAGGAAGTCGAAATGCCACCAGGAGCGGCGGAATTCGCCGTCGGTCGCAAGCTTCAGGCCGACCGAAGCCTGCCGGTGCACGACTTTCTGGATCTCCATGTCCTCGATCTTGCGGAGCTCCTCGGCCGTGATCTCGCCCTTCTCCAGCTTTGCGCGGGCTTCCTTGATCTTCGGCGGACGCAGGAGGCTGCCGACCTCGTCGGCGCGGAAGGGAGGCTTGGTTCGCTGCATGGTCTCAAACTCCGCAAAAATTCGTCAGTGGCCGGCGCCGCCGGAGACGCCGAGATGACGCTCCAGCGCCGAGGGATCGGCCTTGAGCGCGCTGCTCGGCGCATCGTGAACGATGGCGCCGCGCTCCAATATCACAACACGGTCGGCCAGCCCCAGAATCTTTTGCGCATTCTGCTCGACAATGATCGAGCAGATGCCGCCTGCGCGGGTGATGGTGCCCAAAGCGCGCAACAATTCCTCGACGATGATGGGCGCCAGCCCCTCGGTCGGCTCATCCAAAAGCAGCACCTTCGGATTGAGGGTCAGCGCCCGGCCGATCGCCAGCATCTGCTGCTCGCCACCGGACAGCTGATTGCCGTAGTTGTTGCGCCGCTCCTTCAGGCGCGGAAACATCTCGTAGACCTTGTCCACGGTCCAGGGCCCCGGCTGCGCCACGGCCGTCATGTTCTCGTCGACCGTGAGGGAACGAAATATATTGCGCTCCTGCGGCACCCAGCCGATCCCGGCGCGGGCCCGCTGGTCCGGACGCAGCGTCGTGATGTCGGCGCCGCCGAGCTTGAGCGCACCGCCGAAGCGGCGGGTGATGCCGACGATGGAATTGATCAGCGTGGTCTTGCCGGTGCCGTTGCGGCCGAGCAGCGCCAGCACCTGGCTTTCCGGCATGCTGAGCGACATGCTTGGCAACACCACGGCCTCGCCGTAGCCGGCGCGCAAATTCTCGATGGTTAGCAACTCAGGCATCGGCGCCCTCGCCGAGATAGACCGCCTTCACCTGCGGGTCGCGCGCCACCGCCTCCGGTGGTCCCTCCACCAGCATGGCGCCATTGACCAGCACCGAGATGCGGTCGGCAAAGGAGAACACAAGGTCCATATCGTGCTCGATCAGGAGCACCGTAACGTCGCGCGGCAGGGCTGCGACGGCTGCCAGGATGTCGTGACGCTCGCTTTCGGGCACGCCGGCGGCGGGCTCGTCGAGCAGCAGCACGCGCGGTTTTGCCGCGATCGCGACCGCGATCTCCAGCAGCCGCTGCTTGCCGTAGGGCAGTGTCGCGGTCAGCTCGTTCATGACGTCGAGCAGATGGAAACGCGACAGGATGTCGGTGAGCTCTTCGTTGACGTCGCTGCGCGTGCCCATGCGCCGCCACCAGTCACCGCCGCGGCCGAGCCGCTCGGAGACCGCAAGCCCGACCGTCTCCAGCGGCGTCAGATCGGCATAGAGCTGATTGATCTGGAACGTACGGGACAGCCCGCGCAGCACACGCCTGTGCACCGCAAGATCGGTGATGTCCTGG
>DATEJC010000443.1:0-2488 GCA_035278345.1 Bradyrhizobium sp.
CACGCGCGTGCATGACAGCGACCTGCTCGTGATGGGCGCCTATGGGCATTCCCGCTTGCGCGAATTCGTGCTGGGCGGCGCGACCCGCAGTATGATCGCCCGCCCGCCGCTGCCGGTGCTGCTGTCGCACTGAGTCGAGACGCTGCGGTCAGGACAGCGTCGTGTCCCCGCTGCGATAGATCGCCAGATCCCGCGAGCCCGAGAAAATCGCGCGCGGCTTCAGCCCATAGAAACGGCGGATCGAGTGGCTGAAATGAGTGGAGTCGGGATAGCCGATGTCTTGCGCCAGATGCGCGAGGTTGATGTCCTGGTTGGCGAAATGCAACAGATGCCGCGCGCGCTTCCAGGCGCGGAAGGAGCGGAAGGCGATTCCGGTTTCCTCCTTGAATAAATGCAGGAAGCGCGAGCACGACAGCCCCGCTTCCGCCGCACAGCTCGCCGCCGTCACCGGCTCGCCGGAGAATTTGCCGATTTGTGCAATCGCCCGCGTCACCCGCGGATCGAGGTCGCGGCGCGGCAATGCCTCGCCAAAACACATGGCATCCAGCCGGGCGCTGGTGATGTCCTCGCCGCTGCGCCGGTTGCGCAGCATGTCATAGGCAGAGCGAATCTTCGAGATGAACACGTCCTGCTCGGGTCCGGTCAGGCGTTTGGCGAGGTCATCCAGCGCGCCGGGTCGGAGGCTTTCGGGTTCGATCAGGACGGCGATGGCGGAGCGATGGTCGCTGGCGATGGTGTGGCGCGTGTTCGGCGGGACGACCAGCAGTTCGCCATAGTGCTCGCCATCCGATGTCGTGAGCCACAGGCCGCCCTGGAGTGCGACATAGACATTGAACGCACCCTGGCAGCGCTCGCGCGGCCGGCCCACCAGCCCGGCGTATAACACCCGATCCGGCGTAATCAGCATCAAATGACCGGACTCGCGGCCCTTGTCGTCCATGGCGCATCCTCCTCGCGCGGCTTTCTTTTGGCCGCTGCGATGGTTACGACCATAGCGGAAAATCGGGCTCTGTCACGGCGGGAAAGGGCTGGCCGGATGTATACCAGAGCAGGGTAAATTACGGGCACTCACGCCCTGATGCGCGGCGCCACGTTCTGCTCGACGCCGGCCTTGCGCTCCGCGGCCACCGCGCGCTTGTAGGTATCGCGCTCGCGCAAGCGCGCCCAATAGGCCGCGACATTGGGACCAAAATCCTTGGCGAGCCCAATGGTTTCGGCGAGCCGCAGCGCATAGCCGTTGACGATATCGGCGGCGGTGAAGCGGCCGGCGCACAGCCATTCGGAGCTCGCGGTCGCGGCCTCTACCGCGCGCAGGCGACCGAGGAACCATTTTGCATAGTCGCCGGCGACCTGCGGATTGCGGCGTTCCTCCGGCTCGAGCTGGCTGTAGCGGAGCACCAGCGTCTGCGGGAAGGTCAGCGTGGCGTCGGAAAAATACATCCAGTTCAGGAACGCGCCGTAAGCGGGATCGTCGAGCCCGACGATCAGCGGCGACGGGCCATACTTGGCGCCGAGGTAATGACAAATGCCCGACGATTCCGACATTCTGGTCTCGCCATCGATCATGAAGGGGATGGTGCCCAGCGGATTGATGGCGAGATATTCCTTGGCGAAGACGCGCGGCGGGAACGGCAGCATCTTCAACTCATAGCCGAGACCCATTTCTTCCAGCATCCAGAGCGGGCGAAACGAGCGGGCGCCGTCGCAGTGATAGAGCGTAATCATCAACCATTCCCCTTCTTCAGGCCCGGCAGGATACCCATCATCTTGCACAACACCATCAGCATCACCTCATCGGCGCCGCCGCCGATCGAGGTCAGGCGGAAGTCGCGATAGGCCCGGCTCACCGGCGTTTCGTTCATGAATCCCATGCCGCCCCAGAATTGCAAGCAGGCATCCGTGACCTCGCGGGCGAGCCTGCCGGCCTTGAGTTTGGCCATGCTGGCGAGCTTCGTGACATCCTCGCCGGCGACAAGCTGCTCGCCGGCGCGATAGATCAGCGAGCGCAACAGCTCGACCTCGGTCTGCATTTCCGCGAGCTTGAAGTGGACCACCTGGTTGTCGAGGATCGTGCCGCCAAACGCCTTGCGGTTGCGGGTATAATCGATTGTCTCGTCGATAATCGATTCCAGCGCCTTCAGGCAGGAAGCAGCACCCCACAGCCGCTCCTCCTGGAACTGGATCATCTGGTAGGTGAAGCCCTTGCCCTCCTCGCCGATGCGATTGCGCCTGGGGACGCGGACATTGTCGAAGAAGATCTGCGCGGTATCGGAGGAGCGCATCCCCATCTTGTCGAGTTTTCGCGCGACGGTGACGCCCTTTGTCTTCATCGGCACGCAGATCAGCGATTTGTTGCGATGGACCTGGCCGTCGCTGGTATTGGCCAGGAGACAAATCCAGTCGGCCTGCACGCCGTTGGTGATCCACATCTTGCCGCCATTGATGACGTAATCGTCGCCGTCGGAGCGCGCATGGGTCTTGATCGAGG
>DATEJC010000444.1:0-5039 GCA_035278345.1 Bradyrhizobium sp.
ATCCCCGAAGCGCCGCTGCATGCCGGGCAGGTCTTGGTCTACCAGGTGCCGATCCCGGAGCCGCTCCGCTTCCTCGAGCCGCGAGAGACCGAAACGCGTCGCATGCATGCCCTCGGCGAATACGGGTTGATGCATGTCAAGCTCTACGAGGACATCGCGCGGTTCGGTCACATCGCGACGTCCTATGCCTATCCGGTGAAGGTGAACGCACGCTATGTGATGGACCCCTCGCCAACGCCGAAGTTCGACAATCCCAAGATGGACGATTGTCCGGCGCTGCAGCTGTTCGGCGCCGGCCGAGAGAAGCGCATCTACGCGATCCCGCCGCACACCAAGGTCGTATCGCTCGACTTTGAGGACCATCCGTTCACGCGCTACCGCTTTGACGCGCCCTGTGCGCTTTGCGGTGCGGATGGTTCCTATCTCGACGAAATCGTCACCGATGACCAGGGCAGCCGCATGTTCGTCTGCTCCGACACGGATTACTGCGAGGGGCGGCAGGCTAATGGCCACCGCGGCACCGAGAGCGCAGCTCCGCACAAGGAGAGGGCGCATGGTTGATCGTCTCACCGAGAACGATGAACCGTTGCTGGTGGCGGAAAGTCTCAGCAAGAACTACGGCCGGCAGATCGCCTGCCGCGACATCTCCTTTGCGCTCTACCCCGGCGAGGTGCTGGCCGTCGTCGGCGAGTCCGGCTCCGGCAAGTCGACGCTGCTGCAGGTCCTGTCGGCGCAGCTCGCGCCGAGCGCCGGCCGTGTCTCCTACCGCATGCGCGACGGCGTGCTGCGCGATCTGGCTTCGCTGGGCGAGGCCGAGCGGCGCTTCCTGTTCCGCACCGACTGGGGTTTCGTGCATCAAGACCCAGCGCAGGGCCTGCGCATGGCTGTCTCGGCCGGCGCCAATGTCGGCGAGCGGTTGATGGCGGTGGGATGGAATCACTACGGGCGCATCCGCCAGACCGCCTCTAACTGGCTCGAGCGGGTCGAGATCGAGACCTCCCGTATCGACGACGCGCCGCGCACCTATTCCGGCGGCATGCGCCAGCGCCTGCAGATTGCGCGCAATCTCGTCACTGAGCCACGGCTGGTTTTCATGGACGAGCCGACCGGCGGCCTCGATGTCTCGGTGCAGGCGCGCCTGCTCGATCTCATGCGCAATCTCGTCAGCGAGCTGGGCTTGGCCGCCATCATCGTCACCCACGATCTGGCAGTGGCTCGCCTGTTGTCGCATCGCGTGATGGTGATGAAGGGCGGGCAGGTGATCGAAACCGGTCTGACCGACCAGGTGCTCGACGATCCCCGCGAGCCCTACACGCAACTGCTCGTTTCCTCGATCCTGCCGCCATGAGTGTCCGATGACCGCAATGATCGAACTGAGAAATGCCGAGAAGACCTTCACCATGCACCTGCAGGGCGGCGTCGAGCTGCCGGTGGTGCGCGGCGTGTCGTTTCATGTCGATGCGGGCGAATGTGTCGTCCTGTCGGGGCCATCAGGTGCGGGAAAATCGTCGATCCTGAAGATGATCTACGGCAATTACCGCTGCGATGCCGGCCGCATCGGTATCCGCCATGCGGGCGCAGTGGTTGACCTCGCCAACGCCGAGCCACGCCAGGTGCTCGGCGTCCGCCGTGCCACCACCGGCTATGTCAGCCAGTTCCTCCGCGCGGTGCCGCGGGTGGCGAGCCTCGACGTGGTCGCCGAGCCGCTGATCGCGAGAGGCGTGGCTCGGGAGGAAGCGCGCGAGCGCGCCGGTCATCTTCTGCGCCGTCTCAACATCCCCGAGCGGCTGTGGCAGCTGCCACCCTCGACATTCTCCGGTGGCGAGCAGCAGCGCGTCAACATCGCCCACGGCTTTGTCTCTGATTATCCGATCCTGCTCCTCGATGAGCCGACGGCTTCGCTCGACGCCGCCAATCGGGCCGTCGTCGTCGAGCTGATCGAGGAAAAGAAGCGCAAGGACGTCGCCATGGTCGCGATCGTCCATGATGACGAAATCCGCACAGCAATCGCCGACCGCATCATCGATGTGACGGCTTTTGCCGCAGCGGCATGAGGGAAGACTGAAATGACTTCGAGCCGCTCCGAGACCGTTCTTGGCAACGCCCGCCTCGTCCTCGCCGACCGCGTGATCGAGCAGGGCTGGATCGCCTTTGCCGACGGCCGCATCGCCGAATTCGGCGAAGGCAAGGCACCCGCCGGCAGCGAGGATACGGGCGGCGACCTGGTCATGCCCGGATTGATCGAGCTGCACACCGATCATCTGGAAGCGCACTATGTACCGCGGCCGAAAGTGTTCTGGGATGCGACCGCCGCCGTCGTTTCCTATGACGGCCAGCTCGCCACCTGCGGCATCACCACGGTGCTGGATTCCTTGAGGGTCTGGCGCGAGGACGGTGCGGAGGATGTCGACGGCCGCGCCGGCGTGCTCGCCGCCGCCATCACCTCGGCGCGTGAGGCCAATCTGTTGCGCGCGGATCATTTTCTGCATCTGCGTTGCGAAATCCCGATGCCCGACGTGGTCGAGGAGGCGAAGGAGCTGATCGGCCGGCCCGACGTGCGTCTGATGTCTCTGATGGACCACACGCCCGGCCAGCGCCAGTTCCGCGATGAGGACAAGCTGCGCGACTACTACCGCGGCAAGAACGGCGGCATGACCGATGCCCAACTCGATGTGCTGTTCGAGCGGCGCTTCGCCTATCAGCAGACCTATGCCGCGACCAACATGCGCGCGATCGTCGCGCTCGCGCATCAATACCAGATCCCGCTGGCAAGCCACGATGACACGACGAACGAGAACGTGACCGATGCCGTCACCGACCGCGTCGCGGTGGCGGAGTTCCCGACCACCATGGAGGCTGCGCGCGGCCTGCATGAAGCCGGTATCGACATCCTGATGGGCGCACCGAACGTGGTGCGCGGTGGCTCGCATTCGGGTAACATCGCCGCGGTCGATCTCGCCCGGGAAGGACTGCTGGACATCCTGTCGTCGGACTACATTCCCTCGAGCCTTTTGATGGCGGCGCTGCAATTGCCGCGTGATGTGCCGGCGATTGATCTTGCGTCGGCCGTACGCACCGTGACCAGGACGCCGGCCGAAGCCGTGGGGCTCGCCGACCGCGGCGAAATCGCGGTGGACAAGCGTGCGGATATCATCCGCGTCCACGTTGCGCGCGGCATTCCGGTCGTGCGAAGTGTCTGGCGGGAAGGGCGGCGCGTGGCATGAGCGAGACGCTGACGAGAGCGGAGACGAACACGGCTGCGATCGGACCAGGAAAACTCGTGCTGGTGGTGGGGCCGAGCGGCGCCGGAAAGGACACGCTCTTGGGTCTCGCGCGTGCCGCCTGCGCCGATGATCCGACCATCGTCTTCGCGCGGCGCGTGGTGACGCGGGAAGCTTCGAGTGCCGAAGACAACGAATGCCTCAGCCCTGAAGGATTTCGCGATGCCGAGGGACGCGGCGCCTTTGCGGTCCATTGGCAAGCGCATGGCCACGCCTACGCGCTGCCGCGAAGCATCGAGGACGATATCCGCGCCGGCCGCACCGTGGTCGCCAACGTGTCGCGCACCGTGACCTTGGCGCTCCGGCGTGCCTACAGCAACCTCGTGGTGGTTGCCATCACCGCGCCGGCGGATGTGCTTGCCGAACGACTGGCGATGCGCAAACGCGGCAGCGACGGCAGTATCGCAGGGCGGCTCGCCCGCACCGTCGAGGACGCCGAGCCCGACATCACCATTGTCAATGTGGGCAGTGCCGAGTATCACGCCCGCCAGCTGCTTCGCGTCATCGCTGGCGTGGGGTGGGACGGTTAGGGTACGCCAGCTGGAGACGGCGATGACGGTAATCTCGACCATCGAGCAACTCGAGGCGATCTACGGCTTTCCCAACGACGCCTCCACCGTGAAAGTCGCCGACCGCGTCACGCCGCCTTATCGCGCGCTGATCGAAAAATCGCCGTTCGCTGCGCTCGCGACCTGCGGCCCGGAGGGGCTGGATTGCTCGCCGCGCGGCGACCTTGCGGGCTTCGTCCGCATCCACGACGACAGGACGCTGATGATGCCGGACCGCCGCGGCAACAACCGCGTCGATTCCTTGCGCAACATCGTGCGTGATCCCCGCGTGGCGCTGCTGTTCCTGATCCCGGGCTCCGGCACCACGCTGCGCATCAACGGCCGCGCGCATCTCTCCGTCGATCCAGAACTGCTTGCCTCCTTCGCGATGGAAGGCAAGACGCCGCGTACGGTCATGGTGATGACCATCGAGGAACTGTACTTCCAGTGCGCCCGCGCCATCGTGCGCTCCGAACTCTGGAATCCCGACAAGCGGGTGGATCCGAAAACATTGCCGAGCCCAGGCGAAATCCTTGCCGGCATGAGCGGCAACACGGTCGGCGGCGAAAAATACGACAGGGAATGGCCCGAGCGGGCGCGCGCGACGTTGTGGTGATCGCAGCCGGCTTTTGCCGGTTCATTCCCAAAAAGGCTGGTTTGAGCCCCGCCGACGTCGATCGGTTGATTCCGGCCCCAGCTTTGTTAATCCAGTCAATCAGAATAAGAATGGAGCTTGAGTCCCGTCCTGCGACGCGTCTCGCCGGCTTCATCGGCTCACCGGCGATGACCTCAAGGAGAATGATTTGACCGTTGCTGCGCGTTCGTCCAGTGGCACGCCTGCAGCCTTCGTCGCCGTCGACTGGGGCACTAGCAGCTTTCGCGCCTGGCTGATGTCCGCCCAAGCCGAGGCGCTGGCCGAGAGCCGCGGCGGCGAAGGCATGCTGCACTGTGTCAGCGCGGGCTTTGCCCCGGTGCTCGCCGACCACCTCGCAAGGCTCGGCGCGCCGGATCGAATACCTGTCTTGATTTGCGGGATGGCAGGCGCGCGGCAGGGATGGGCGGAGGCGCCCTATCTGAAAACGCCGACCCGCCTTGATGCCCTGCACGAGGGCGCGATCCGCCTTGATGCAGGCAGCGACATCCGCATCCTGCCCGGCATCGCCCAGGCCCGCGGCGACCGGCCCGACGTCATGCGCGGAGAAGAGACGCA
>DATEJC010000445.1:0-9583 GCA_035278345.1 Bradyrhizobium sp.
CCCGAACAGCGCATCCATCGCCTTGATCGCGGCATCGTGGCCGTTCATGCCCTGCTCGATATTATGCGCGGCGCCCTCCACCACGACGATGGCATCATCGACGACGATGCCGATCGCGAGCACGATGGCAAACAACGTGGAGAGGTTGACGGTGAATCCGAGCGCGGCCATTGCCGCAAAGGCGCCGATGATGGTGACAGGCACGGTGGTGGCCGGCACCAGCATGGCGCGCCAATCCTGCAGGAAGATCAGGATCACCACCAGCACGAGGAGGCCGGCCTCGAACAGCGTCTTGTAGACCTCGTTGATCGATTCCTGCACGAACTTGGTGGTGTCGAACGGCGTGTCGTATTTGATGTCCTGCGGGAAGGCTTTCGCGAGCTCGGCCATCTTCTTCTCGACGGCCTTCTCGACCTCCAGCGCGTTGGCGCCGGGCGACTGGAACACGCCGATGCCGGCGGCCGGCTTCTTGTTGAGCGAGAACACCTGACTGTAGGTCTGCGCGCCCAGTTCGACCCAACCGACATCGCGCACCCGCGTGACATCGCCTGCTGTACCGGTCTTGACGATGATGTTTTCGAACTGCGCCTTGTCCTCGAGGCGGCCGGCGATGTTCAGCGTGTACTGGAACGCCTGGCCCTGCTGCGCCGGCGGCGCGCCGACCTGACCGGCAGTGACCTGCTGGCTCTGCTGCTGGATCGCCTGGATGACGTCCTGCGGCATCAGCGAACGCACCTGCAGCTTGCTCGGATCGAGCCAGATCCGCATCGAATATTGTCCGGCGCCGAACACGGTGACGTTGCCGACGCCTGGCAGGCGGGATAGTTCGTCGCGGATGCTGATGGTGGCGTAGTTGGACAGGAACAGGCTGTCATAGGTCGCCTGCGGCGAGGTCAGGGTCACGAACAGGAGGATCGCGGTCGATCTCTTCTGCACGGTGACGCCCTGGTTCTGCACCGAGGTCGGCAATTGCGACAACGCGGCCGAGACACGGTTCTGCACCAGCACCTGTGCAAAATTCAGATCGGTGCCGATCTTGAACGTCACGGTCAGCGTGTAGGTGCCGTCGGCGCCGCTGTAGGACTGCATATAGAGCATGTCCTCGACGCCGTTGACCTGTTGCTCGATCGGCAAGGCTACCGTGTCAATGACGGTTTTCGCGCTGGCGCCGGGATAACGGGTGGTGACCTGCACCGTCGGCGGCACCACGTCGGGATATTGCGCGACCGCGAGGCTATAGAGCGACACCGCGCCGATCAGGATCATCAGGAGCGCGATGACGTTGGAAAGGACCGGCCGTTCGATGAAGAATTTCGAGATCATGGCCGCCTCCTACTTCGCAGCGGTCGTGCCGGACTCGATCTTCCTGGTCTGCGGATCGACCTTCTGGCCAGGGATCGCGCGCAGCAATCCGCCCACCACCACCTTGTCGTCCGGCTTCAGGCCGGTTTCGATGACGCGTAGCTCGCCGTCGAGCGGTCCGGTCGTGACCTTGCGCTGTTCGACCGTGTTCTCGCTATTGACAACCAGCAGATAGCGCCCCGCCTGGTCGGCGCCGAGCGCCGCATCCGGCACCAGCAGCGCGCTCTGCTGCTGGTCGAACGGCACACGCACCCGGACGAAGAAGCCGGGCAGCAGCACGCGGTCGGGATTGTTCAGGATGCCGCGGACCGCGATCGTGCCGGTGGACTGGTTGAGGGTCGGCGAGACGTAGTCGAGCGTGCCCTTGTGCGGGAAGCCAGTATCGGTCTGCAACGCGACCTCGATCGGCAATTTCCTCAGCTCCTCGACGGTCAAGCCGCGGCGGCGCGCCTCTTCGCGGACCCTCAGCACGTCCACCTCATTGACGTTGAAATTCACCCAGATTGGATCCAGCGCAACGATCGTCGCCAGCTGCGTCGGCGACGCCACGCCGACAAGCTCGCCAACCGACACCAGATGCGCGGAGACGATGCCGTCGAACGGCGCGGTGACGTTGGTGTAGCTGTAATTGAGCTGCGCGATCCTGGTGTTGACTTGCGCCTGCTGCAAGCTGGCCTGCGCGTTGTCGCGGGTGGATGTCGAGGTATCCAGCGTCGATTGCGAGACCGCCTGGCGCGCCACGAGTTCGGTCTGTCGCTTGAAATCGGCCTCGGCCTGCTTCACCGTCGCTTGCGCGCCGGCTTCCGCGGCCTGGGCCTGTTCCAGCTTGAGCTTGTAGGTTTCCGGCTCGATGGTGAACAGCGAGGTGCCTTGCTTGACCAAGCTGCCGTCCCTGTAATCGATCGATTGCAGAAAACCCTGCACGCGCGCCACCAGATCGACCGACTTCACCGGCGCGGTGGTGCCGGTAGCGTCGATGAAGCGCGTGATGTTCTTTTGCACGGGCGTCGCAACATCCACCTTCGGCGGCGGAGGCGGCACAAAAGTATTTTGCTCGCAGGCACTTAATGCGACGGCCGCCGATGCGACCGAGACAATGCGCAACACCGCGCTCGCTCGCTGTCGCAGAATGTTCATCTTCGAAAATGCAAGCGTGCGCGCGTGCCTCATTCTGTGCCCCTGTCAGAACTCGTTCTCAAAAAGGCTTCTTGGTCAGAAAGCGGCGGTCCGCCATCCCATGAAAATAGCACAATCCGCTTGCAGTGGAACCGGAAACCGAAAATGATGCTGCCCGCGAAAGTTGTTCAGCCAATATACGCCGGGTGAAAAAGTATAGTTGAAGCGGCGGCTCCAGCGACAGCAAAAGGATTTATTGAAAATGATTGACACGTTGAAGCGTGATAGGAGGCTTTGTGCCTTGATCGCGGCGGCAATGCTGGCCGTTGCAACGCCTTCATTCGCACAACCGACCGACGCGCAGAAGGAAGCCGTCAAGTCGGCCTGCCGTTCCGACTACATGGCGCATTGTTCCAGCGTGCAGCCGGGCGGCGAAGCTGCGCTGCAGTGCCTCGCCAAGAACATGTCGAGCCTGTCGGCGAGCTGTGCGAGCGCCGTGAAGGCGATCGAAGCTTCCGCCGCGCCGAAGAGCGAGCCGGCCAAGACCGAAGCGGCGCCGGCCGCCGCGCCCGCCGCAGCACCGAAGACCGAGACAGCCAAGCCTGCCGCCGAACCGAAAGCCGCGCCCTCGACTGCGGCGAAGAAGCCGACCGATGCGCAGGCCGCCGCCATCCGCAACGCCTGCCGCGGCGATTATCCGAAGGTCTGCGCGGGCGTGCCGACCGGCGGCGCGCCGGCGCTCGAATGCCTTGAGAAGAACAAGGCCAGGGTTTCGGCCGGTTGCGGCAAGGCGCTTGCTGCGGCCGGCGGCGGTGCGGCTCCAGCGACCAGTGCTGGCGCTCCTTCTGCCGGCAGCGCTGCTCCCGCAGCAGCGGCGACTGTCATCGTGCTCCGCCCGATGCTGCCGCGCGAAGAGCTCTTCGTGATGCGCTCGGCCTGCGGCGCCGACATCCGCACGCTGTGCGCCGGTGTCGCCCCCGGCGGCGGCCGCATCATGCAGTGCATCGCCAACCGCGCCGCCAACCTTTCGCCGGCCTGCAAGGACGTGCTCGTCCCGTTCATGGTGCGTTGAGCTCGCGGCTTGCTAGATCGTCCGCGTTAGAAGCCGGCGGCCGCATGCCGTCGGCTATTCGCCACCACGAAAAGCGAGGATGAGCTGGATCAGGCGAACCGACAGCGCGATGTAGAACAGCGACATCACGATCTGCCATGCCACATGCCAGTTCACCTTCGCGAGCTTGTAGAGCCCGTCGATGAAATTGAGCGCCAGCACGATGACGCCGACCAGCATCACACCGCGGCCAACCAGACTGTGCCGGAGATAACCGAACAACTGGACCGCCGGCTCGTCGCTCGACACATGCGCCCCCGCCGAGACGATTAGCGTGCCGATGATCAGCTTTTCGATATGGGAGACCATCTCCTTGTAAACGGGCTCAACATTCTCGGCGTAGAAGGTCATCCATTTGGCCCTGCTCTCTGCCATGGCTTCTCCTTGCAATGGGATCAATCGACTGAAATCGGCGTAAGGCCGGCAGTACAATGGGTCCGGGAGCAAGAGACAAGCCGCCAAAGGACACGACTTGCGGGACGCGATGGCGTGGTCCGCGCCGCCTGCGCCGGTCCTCGCGGAGCGGTCGTGGCCCGGAAAACCGTCGCCGCCTGCAGATGGGTCCGGGTGGACGGCATCAAGGTGCAGCGCTGCGTCTAACCTGCTGACCTGTCAGCTCCGAAAATTTCTGTAGCACCCGGCCCCGGCTGGCGCTACATTGGTCCAAATTGTAAGTATACTGTCAATCTAAGGGAGGGAGGACCGCGTGCGCATCGCCGTGATTGGCGGGGGCCCCGGCGGGCTCTATTTCGCCTATCTCTGGAAGCGGCGGCATCCCGAGGCCGTCATCGAGCTGTTCGAGCAGAACCCGGAAGGCGCCACCTGGGGCTTCGGCGTGGTGTTCTCCGACCAGGCGCTGGAATTCCTGCGCGCCGACGATCCGGAGACGGTGGACGCGATCGCGCCCCGCATGGAGAGCTGGCGCAACATCACCCTCAATCTGCGCGGCGAAAGCGTCGAGATCGACGGCGTCGGCTTCTCCTCGATCGGCCGGCTGGAGCTGTTGAGCCTGCTGCAGGCGCGCGTCCGCAGCGTGGGCGTCACGGCGCGCTACGAGACCCAGATCGATTCCATCGACCGCTTCGCCGGCTACGATCTGGTCGTCGCCGCCGACGGCCTGAACTCGATCGTGCGCCGCGCCTTCGAGAAGGAGTTTGGCGCCACGGTCACGCACTCGACCAACAAGTTTGCCTGGTACGGCACCACAAAGACCTTCGCGACGCTGTCGCAGACCTTTGTCACCGCCGAGCGCGGCACCTTCAACGCCCATCACTACCGCTATTCGCCCACGATGAGCACCTTTCTGGTCGAATGCGATGCGGCGACGTGGAATGCCTACGGCTTCGAGCACAAGAGCATCGAGGAGTCGCAGGCCATCTGCGAAGGAGTCTTCGCCGACACGCTGGATGGCCACAAACTGATCTCCAACAAGTCGGTGTGGCGCAATTTCCCGTGGATATGGAACGAGCGCTGGTCGCATCGCAACATGGTGCTGATCGGCGATGCCCTGCACACCGCGCATTTTTCCATTGGCTCCGGCACCAGACTGGCTATCGAGGACGCCATCGCATTGACCAAGGCGCTGGAAGCCGAAACGGACATTCCGGGCGCGCTTTCGCGCTACGAGCGCGATCGCAAGCCGATCGTGAAGAAGCTCGTCACCGCCGCGCGCACCAGCGCCGACTGGTACGAGCATTTTCCCGAGCATATGAAGCTCGATCTGATGGACTTCACCTACAGCTACATCACCCGCTCCGGCCGCATCGACAATGCGCGGCTGCGCGCGATGTCGCCGCAATTCATGGCCCGCTTTGAAGCGTCGAGGAGGTCGGCATGATGCAAGCAATCGTGGATCAAGTCCCGCCGGACAGCGCCGGCGCACGCGAGATCGGCTTTGCGGTCCCGGCGCAGTACAATGCAAGCCGCATCCTGTTCGACAATCTCGCGCGCGGCAACGGCGCGCGGCTGGCGCTGACCGGCCCCGGCGGACAGCGGACCTATGCCGAGCTATGCGCCGAGGCCGCGCAATGGGGCAACGGCTTTCTTTCGCTGGGACTTGAGCGCGGCGACCGCATCCTGATGTTCCTCGACGATACACCGGCCTACCCCGCCGCTTTCTTTGGCGCGGTGCGCGCCGGCTTCGTGCCGCTGCTGATCAACACGCTGACGCCGCCGGACCTCTTGCAATTCTATCTTTCTGATGCCGGCGCGAAAGTCGCGGTGGCGGATGCGGAGTTCGCCCCGCGCTTCAATGCGGAGGCCTGCAAGGATACGCCGCTCGCCACGCTCATCGTGGTCAATGGCGCGGTCGGCGAACACGCGGCGCCGAGGGCGATCGCCGCGGAGCAATGGCTGAAGGGTTTTGCGGCCGAACTGGCCGAAGCCGACACTGGCCGCAACGACATGGCATTCTGGATGTATTCGTCGGGCTCGACGGGCCGGCCCAAGGGCATCGTGCATCTGCAGCACGACATGGCCTATTCGGAGCTGGCCTTCGCCCGCAACGTGCTGAAGCTCAAGCCCGATGACATCTGCTTCTCGGTGCCGAAGATCTTCTTTGCCTACGGGTTCGGCAACGCAATCACCTTCCCCTTCTCAACCGGCGCGGCGACGCTGCTGGTGCCGGGCCAGCCGAAGCCGGCGGCGATCTTTGCGGCAATCGAGCGATTCCGGCCCACCGTCTTCTTCGGCCTGCCAACGCTCTACACCTCGCTGACCAAGGCTGAGAACGCCGCTGCGACCGATTTCTCGTCGCTGCGGATGGCGCTCTCTGCGGCGGAGATCCTCTCCGCTGAAGTCTTCAACGGCTGGAAGGCACTGACGGGCCTCGAAATCGTCGAGGGCCTGGGCTCGACGGAAGCGCTGCACATTTATCTCAGCAACCGCGCGGAAAAGAAGAAGCTCGGCGCCGCGGGCCTGCGCGTTCCCGGCTATGAAATCCTGCTGCGCGACAAGGACGGCCGCGACGTCGGCGACGGCGAGGAAGGCATCATGTGGGTGCGCGGCGATTCCAACACGCCGCTGTACTGGAACCGGCCGAACAAGACCGCAGAAACCATCCGCAAGGGCGGCTGGATCTACACCGGCGACCGCTTCGTGCGCGATGCCGACGGTTTTCACTTCTTCCGCGGCCGCGCCGATGATCTGGTGAAGATTTCCGGCCAGTGGGTCTATCCGCTGGAGGTCGAGCTGTGCCTCGCCGATCACCCGGACGTGCGGGAATGCGCGGTATTCGCGGCCGAGCTGCCGGATCGACGCATGACGCTGAAGGCCGTGGTCGTGATGAACGACCGCGCCATCGATGAGAGCGCCACCACGCGCAAGCTGCAGGATTACGTCAAGACGAAGCTGCTGCCCTACAAATATCCACGCGAAGTGCTGTTCATCGAGGAGCTGCCGAAGACGGGAACGGGCAAGATCGACCGGCAGGCGTTGCTGAGGATGTAGCCGCTGCTGCCGCTACAAACCCGTGCCGCCTTCAGCCCACTTTGCCTAGATGCTCCAGCGCATCCTCGGCACGCAACGGCACGCGCGAGGCCTCGTTGTTGAGATCGACGAGCTGCGTTAGCAGCGTGAGCAGCACCTTGCGGTCGGCGGGTTTCAGCGGCTGCAGCATCCGCGCCTGCGCTTTCTCGACAGACGGCATGATGTCGCGCAGGATCGCCGCGCCTGCCCTGGTGAGATAAAGCAACTTGACCCGCTTGTCCTCCGGCGACGGCTTGCGGTCAATCAGCTTCTTGCTTTCGAGCCGCTCGATCACGCTGCCGAGCGTGGAGCGGTCGAAAGCGATCACCGCAGACAGGCGGGTGGCGTCGATGCCGGGATGGGTGTGGATGGCGATCAGCGAGCCGTATTGCACTGGCGTCAGGTCGAACGCCCTGCACTCCTCCATGAACAGGGCAACCGCGATCTGCTGCATGCGGCGGAAGAGATAGCCGGGCGCGGTATAGACCGCGTCCATGGTGATGGGCGTGGGCTTACTCGGCATCGGGCTGCCTGTCCGGCGCGGCGTCGGCAAAGGCCGGCATGGCCCTGGCGGCGGCTTCGGCCTGCAACAGCCGCGGAAAGGCCGACACATCGACGCCGAAGCGGCGCGCATTGGCAAGCTGCGGCACGAGACAAAGGTCGGCGATGGTCGGCACCTCGCCAAAGCAGAACGGACCGGGCTCCTTTGCGATCAGTCTTTCGCAGGCGCTGAGCCCCTCGCGATTGGCCCAGGCGGCCCATTCCGTCACCTTCTCGTCCGGCAGGCCGAGCTGGCGTAGCCGGGCCAGCACCTTCAAATTCTGCACGGGGTGAACGTCGCAGGCGATCGCGAGCGCAAAGGCGCGCGCTTTCGCCCGCTGCAGCGCATCGAGCGGCAATAGCGGCGGCGTCGGATGGGTCTCGTCCAGCCATTCGATGATCGCGAGCGACTGCGTCAGCACAACGCCTTCATCATCCTCCAGTGTCGGCACCAGACCCTGCGGATTGAGCGCGAGGTAGTCCGGCGCAGTCTGTTCGCCCTTGCGAAGGTGGTGCGGCAAGTGCTCGGCGGTGAGCCCCTTGAGATTCAAGGCGATCCTGACCCGGTACGCCGCGCTGCTGCGGAAATAGCCATGCAGCTTCAAAGGAACCTCCCTCGTTTCTTGCCTGTTAGCTCACATTGACGCTCGCTATATTGTCAGTATACTGTCAATTAATCGAACCGACAAGAACGGACCGGGAGGCCAGCCATGGAAGCCGTGCAAAAAACACCGGAGCGCGAGGCGTTCTACAAGAAGATCGAGGGCCAGAGTCTCTCTGCATTGTGGAACGTGATGAACGACATCATCACCCCCGAACCGCGCAGCGCCTGCCAGCCACATCTCTGGAAGTTCGACTTGATCCGGGACTACATGAACGAGGCGGGTAAACTCATCACCGCCAAGGAGGCCGAGCGCCGGGTGCTGGTGCTGGAAAATCCCGGCCTGCGCGGCCAGTCCAAGATCACGACCTCGCTGTTCGCGGGCGTCCAGATGGTGGTGCCCGGCGATGTCGCGCCCGCCCACCGCCACAGCCAGTCGGCGCTGCGCTTCGTGCTCGAAGGTCACGGCGCCTATACCTCGGTCGACGGCGAGCGCACCGCCATGGAGCCCGGCGATTTCGTCATCACACCGTCGATGACCTGGCACGATCACTCCAACGAGACCAAGGAGCCGATGTTCTGGCTCGATGGACTCGATATCCCGATCGTGCAGTTCCTCGACGCCTCCTTTGCCGAAGGCTCGGAGGATGATCAGCAGCGGATCTCGAAACCCGCCGGTGACAGCTTTGCCCGCTACGGTCACAATCTGCTGCCGATCGGCGAGACCAGAAAGTCGAAGACTTCGCCGATCTTCAACTACCCCTATAGCCACACCCGCGAGGCGCTGGAGCGCGCCAGGGCGCGTGAGGAGTGGGATGCATGTCACGGGTTGAAGCTGAAATTCTCCAATCCCGAGACGGGCGATTACGCGATGCCGACCATCGGCACCTTCATCCAGCTGCTGCCGAAGGGATTCAAGACCGCGCGCTATCGCTCGACCGACGCCACGGTGTTTGCGGCGATCGAAGGCAAGGGCCGCACGCGCGTTGGCGACCAGACCTTTGAGTGGGGCCCGCGCGACTTGTTCGTGGTGCCGAGCTGGCGCTGGGTCACGCACGAGGCCGATGCGGATTCGGTGCTGTTCAGCTTCTCGGACCGCCCGGTGCAGCAGAAGCTCGACCTGTTCCGCGAGGATCGCGGCAACGCGTGACCGTCATTGCGAGCGAAGCGAAGCAATCCAGCTTTGCTGCAACAAGAAAGCTGGATTGCTTCGTCACTTCGCTCCTCGCAATGACAGATGTGGCCGTTACCGCCAGTGCAGCAGCCGCGCCTCGAGCAGATTGATCAGCTTTCCCACCGCTAGCCCGAACACCGACAGGATCACCACGCCCGCCAGCAGCTGGTCCGTCTGCATCAGATTGCCTGCCTGCAGCACGAAGGCACCGATG
>DATEJC010000446.1:0-6715 GCA_035278345.1 Bradyrhizobium sp.
AGCGTACGGCGAAGTCGTGTGGTCCTGGCGCCGCGACCCTGGCGTCTATCCGCCCCGCCTGTGCGGGGACGGCAACGGTGACAATAAAGGCCGCTCACCGGGGAGAGCACGAAGTAAGCCGTAAAGCCATTGCGCGGGGAAGGCCGGGATGTCTCGGCTGTACCTGTCAAACCCGTGTGCATTCTCTACTACTTTCAGCACACGGCGCTGCGGGCGCAGTCGGCGCCCGGCTTTCCCTGCGCCCTCTGTCAGAGAGAGGGACAACGAGGTTGCAAGACTCGGGCAAAATCATGCCGCGGGAATGCGGACGCACGTCTCTGCGCTGTTTTGCCATGCGCGAGGAACATTCTGATGATACAGCGACAATCACATTGATGTCGCATTTGCTGGCTTAGACGCACTCGTCCGCGGCCGTTGCGAAGGCCCGCGGAGTTCCATGGTCGGTTCCGCACTGTCGCGGATTCGCAAAGAAAATTGGCGAGATCTCGCTCACGCCTTCCTTCTCGGCCCGACGTCCCCCACCAGAAAATCCAAGTAAAAATCAGTCAGGAGTTATGATGGCGTCTCGCTTGAGCGCCGCGATCTGCGGCGTCGCAATTGCGATTTCTTGTTCCACCGGTGCCAAGGCTACAACTGTAACCGATGCCGTTCGTTCCAAAGCTGTCGCGATCGTCGGTGCAGCATCAACTTACAATCCATTCAAGCCTGGATGGCGTGAGGGCGGGCCGAAAACAGCCTCCGGGGAACGCTATGATCCCTCTGCTTGGTCGGCGGCCATCAAGACCAATCTGCGCAACTTGTTTGGCGGGGTAAAATATCGCGAGCGGCCGAAATTTGCTCTCGTCGAAGCCAAGGGAAAGAAAGTCGTCGTCAAGATAAATGACGTGGGGCCACTCACTCCCGGTCGCATCATTGACTTCAATGAGCGCACGATGCGCCATTTCGATCCGAGTCTTCAGCAGGGAGTCATCCACGACGTGAAGGTCACGCCACTTCCTGGCGATGGTTGGACACTCGGACCCGTTGTCGAGGTCGCATCCGCATCGGACGGGCGACAGAACCGGCGGATCAGTCCGTGGATGGGTGGAGCGTAAGCGAGCCCGGCACGCAAATAAAGGTGGGCACGCCGCAAGAAGTGTGTGCCCGCCTTGCGAGAATTTGGGAGCTACGCCTTCCTCGCCGCCAGCGCATCCGCGACCGCGGTGCGGATATCCGCCACCGAGAATGGCTTCGTCACGACGTCGTGCACGATGGCATTCAGTCCCGAGGCCCGCTCGCGCTGGTCGGCGAAGCCCGTCATCAGCAGGATCTTCAGCTCCGGAAAATCGCGGGCGGCGGTCAGCGCCAGCGCAATGCCGTCCATCACGGGCATCTGGATATCGGTGAGCAGCAAATCGAACGCGCCGCGTTCGCGGGTCAAAATCTCCAGCGCCTCGGCGCCGTCCTCGGCGGTGACGGTGTCATGGCCGTCCATCGCGATGGCACGCGACACCAGCTGGCGCATGGAATCTTCGTCGTCGGCGATCAGGACGCGCGGCATCGCTGTAGTTCTCCCCGCGGGCGGATCGCTCGCCGCTCAGGCGCGGCCGGCGGCGAGATCGCGCTTGTTGAAGAAGCGGATGTCGATATTACGCCCTTCCGGCGGCGGCGAGGCAAGGCGGGACTTGAACCAGGCGCGCTCGCCCGGCTTGAGCGCGCTCTGCTCCAGCACCGCGTTCCAGGCATAGACCTCCGCGCCCTGGGCGTCGCGCACCGAGAAGCGCAGCCGCGGGATTCCGACCGGCTCCCTGGTCGCACCCACGATCATGCCTTCGATGACCAGCACCGGCTTCGCATCGACGGTCTCGTAGGTGATCTTGATGTCCTTGAAGGCGAGCCCGCGCAGGTTCACCTCGAGGCCAACCAGTTTGTAGAAAGCGGCGGTCTGCGGCAGCAGCCGCACCACGTCGTTGCGCCAGACGATCATGGCCAGCACCAGCGCGGCCATGGCGACGCAGGTAGCGGTCAGACCCGCGCCCCGCAGCATCGGGATCGGCGGGAAGGGCGGCAGCGTGAACAGCTCGCGCAGGCGCGAGCGTTTCGGCGGATCTTCCTCTTCGTCATCGTCCTCATGGCGGGCGGCGGTGGTCCAGTCGGCCTCGGCCTCGTGCTGGGCGGCCTGCGACGGCCAGTCGGCGGAAATCGAGGGGCTTTCGACGACGGGGGTTCCGGCATCCTCCTGCGCCATGGCGTCCCATTCGGCGCCAACGTCGCGCCGGGCCGAGACCGCCGTCGCCGCGGCGGGGGCGGCGACGGCCTCGAGCGTGTCCTCGGCCCGGGCCAGCCACGTCAACTTGCAGCGGGAACAGCGCACGGTGCGCCCAGCCGTGCCAAGAGCGGCGGGATTGATGCTGAAAGACGTTGTACAGTTGGGGCAAACGATATGCATGGAGCCCATCTCCAATGGTAGTGGAGGGATGCTACAAGCCGACCGTTAACGAATCGGAAACCATAAAAGCCGCACAAGCCTTATGGGCGGTTCGTGGCCGGGGCGGCGGCAAGACCCTGGGCTTGGTGCCCATCGAACGGAGCTGAGGTTGGTCCGGTTCGAAAATGTCGGATTGCGCTACGGACTTGGGCCGGAGATTCTGCGCGACCTGTCGTTCCTGATCCCGGCGCACTCCTTCCAGTTTCTGACCGGCCCTTCCGGCGCCGGCAAGACATCGCTGCTGCGCCTGTTGTTCCTGTCGCTGCGCCCGACTCGTGGCTTGGTCAACCTGTTCGGCCAGGACGTCTCGCTGCTGGGCAAGGAGCAGATCGCCGACCTGCGCAAGCGCATCGGCATCGTGCTGCAGGATTTTCGTTTGCTCGACCACATGACGACCTACGAGAACGTCGCGCTGCCGTTCCGCGTCATGGGCCGCGAGGAATCGAGCTATCGCCGCGAGGTGATCGATCTGCTGAAATGGGTCGGGCTCGGCGAGCGCATGGATGCGCTGCCGCCGATCCTTTCCGGCGGCGAGAAGCAGCGCGCGGCGATCGCGCGCGCGGTGATCTCGCGCCCGCAGCTGCTGCTTGCGGACGAACCGACCGGCAGCGTCGACCCGACGCTGGGCCGGCGGCTGCTGCGGCTCTTCATCGAGCTGAACAAGTCCGGCACGGCTGTCATCATCGCCACCCACGACATCACCCTGATGGAGCAATACGACGCGCGGCGTCTGGTGCTGCACCAGGGACGGCTGCACATCTATGAGTAGGGTCGACGAGCAAAGGCCGCTGGTGGACCTCGGCAACGAGCGGCCGCAGCTGCCGGCCAAGGCGCGCATCATGTCGCCGATCGTGCCGCGCGCCTCGATCTCGGGCCGCGCGCTGGTTGCGGTCGTCGCGATCATGACTTTCCTCGCCTCGATCACGACAGGCGCGGTGCTGCTGGTGAGCGCCTCCGCGGCGGAATGGCAGTCGGACGTCGCGAGTGAAATCACGATTCAACTGCGGCCGCTGGCAGGCCGCGATGTCGAGCGCGATACCGCGGCCGTGGTGGAGGCGATGCGCAGCCAGCCTGGCATCGTCGAGGTCCGGCCGTTCAGCAAGGAAGAGTCCGCAAAGTTGCTGGAGCCCTGGCTCGGTACCGGCCTGTCGCTCGACCAGCTGCCGGTGCCGCGCGTTATCGTCGCGCGGGTGCAGCCGGGCACGGCACTCGATCTGGTCGGCCTGCGTGCACGCGTCACCAAAATCGCGCCGAGCGCGAGCGTCGACGATCACCGCGCCTGGATCGAGCGCATGCGCTCGATGACGGGCGCCACGGTGTTCGCCGGCATCGGCATCCTCATCCTCGTCATCATCGCCACCATCATTTCGGTGTCGTTCGCCACCCGCGGCGCGATGGCGGCCAACCGGCCGATCGTGGAAGTGCTGCATTTCGTCGGCGCGGGCGATGCCTTTATCGCCAACCGTTTCCTGCGGCATTTCCTGCGGCTGGGCCTCGAGGGCGGCGTGCTCGGCGGCGGGGCGGCCATGCTCGCCTTTGGCTTCTCGGAATCGATCGCAGGATGGTTTTCAGGCACACCGGTCGGCGATCAGTTCGCGGCGCTGCTCGGCACCTTTTCGTTGCGGCCTTCGGGCTATCTGGTGCTGGCGATCCAGGCCGTCGCGATTGCCGCAATCACGGCCTGGGCATCGCGGCGCACGCTGCTGGCGACGCTCGACGACATCGACTGACGGCCGGAAGCGGGACTCCACAACGCCTCAAAAGCCACTAAAATTGCGTCCGGGGGGAGGACCATTAGCTTCGCATGAGTGAGCCCGACGAGAGAGCGCCTGACGGTCAGGCCCGACGGCCGCGCGGATGGCTGCGCGCGACCATCGTCGGCGCGCTGGCGCTCGGATTCGTCGGCGCCGGTTTCGGCTTCGTCGCCTTCCTTTCGCAGCTGCGGGGCGCCGAGGTGAAGCCCGCCCGCAATGCCGACGGCATCGTGGTCCTGACCGGCGGCTCCTCGCGGGTGTCGGACGCCATGGAACTGCTGGCGGCCGGCTACGGCAAACGGCTTCTGATCTCGGGCGTGCACCCGACCAACGACGCGCATGATATCTCCCGGACGCTGCCCGACAGCCATAAGCTGCTCAATTGCTGCGTCGACCTCGACCGCTCCGCGATCAACACCCGCAGCAATGCCGCCGAGACCCGGCGCTGGGCGCGCGAACGCGGCTTCAAGTCCCTGATTGTGGTGACGTCGAACTATCACATGCCGCGGGCCATCGTGGAGCTGTCGCACGCGATGCCCGACGTCACGCTGATTCCCTTTGCCGTGGTCGGCGACAAATGGCGCGACGAGCCGTGGTGGACGAGTGGCGCGACGCTGCGGCTCTTGCTATCGGAATACGCCAAATACGTCGCCGCGGAAGTACGGGTGCGGCTGGCCACGGTCGGCCTTGCGCCCGAGACTGCCGATCAGCCGATCGGGCAGCCGCGCCGGCCGGCAACGGCGCAAGCCAACTGATCCTGGATTGCAGATGTTCCTGATCTTCCTGCGTTCGTTCGTCTTCAACGTGCTGTTCTACTTTTTCCTGGTGCTGTGGATCCTGTTCGCACTGCCGACCTTCCTGATGCCGCGCAAGGCGATCCTCACCGTCGCCGCCTGGTGGGCGAGGAGCAACCTGCTCCTGATGCGCATCATCTGCGGCACCAGGGTCGAGTTTCGCGGCGTCGATAAAATCCCGATAGGCCCGCTGATCGTCGCTTCAAAGCATCAGTCGATGTGGGAGACCTTTGCGCTGCTGCAGTTCTTCGACCAGCCGCTCTACATCCTCAAGCGCGAGCTGAAATGGATTCCGTTCTTCGGCTGGTACATCATGAAGGCCGCGATGATCGACGTCGAACGCGACGCGGGCGGCCGCGCGCTGAGGGATATGGTTCGGCGTGCGGGCAAGGCGGTTCGTGACGGCCGCCAGCTGATCATCTTTCCGGAAGGCACGCGGCGGCCGGTGGAAGCGCCGCCGCGCTACAAGCACGGCGTGGCGCAGGTCTACAAGGATTCTGGCGTCGCCTGCCTGCCGGTTGCGCTCAACTCCGGGCTATTCTGGCCGCGGCGCACTTTCATGCGCTATCCCGGCACGCTGGTGGTGGAATTCCTCGATCCGCTGCCGCCGGGACTTTCACGCGACGAATTCATCGACCGAATCCGCGACGCCATCGAGGGCGCCACCGATCGCATCGTCAAGGACGCGCGCGAGGAGCAGGCGAAACTGTTCGGCCGGGTGCCCGTCGTGCCGGCGCGCGATGCATAGTCGCTCAGGCCTCTTGCGCTTCGCCAGTAGCGAGAGGAGGCGGCGCATGAGAGTCGTGCAGCATCGTCGCCAGCCGATGCAATTGCTCGTCGCGAAACCCTTCCGCCTCGATCGCCTTGACGGTGGCGAGCACGTAGTCGCGGTTCTTGCCGGAGCGGCCGTGGCCCTGTCGGACGATGCGCAGTTGCTCGGCAAGCGGCAGCCGGCCGGCATATTGCACATGGCCGCGGTCGGCGACGTAAGTCAGCGCGCTGACGCGCTCCCCCGCCCCATTGCCAAGCCAGACCGAGCGCGTCACCTCGCGATAGACGTGGGTGGTCTGCTCGCGGGCGCGCAGATAATCGATCGTGGCCTCGCGCAGCTCCGGCGCGACGCGAAAAGCGATGCCGCGGCACGCGCCGCCGCGGTCGAGCCCCAGCACGAGGCCGGGCTTTTCCGGGGTGCCGCGATGATCGAAGGAATAGACGCAAAGCGCGCGGTGTTCGCCGATCAGCCGGGCCGGAACCTTTTCGAGATATTCAAATCCCGGCCGCCACATCAGCGAGCCATAGCCGAACACCCAGAGGTCGCCTTTGCCGGATTCGTGATCTGAAATGGTAGTTGCCGCCATCGCGAAAACGGCTAACAGAACTGAAAGGCGAATTCCACGCCTTTAAGCGCGGGAAAGCCCGCTTACATTTGCCAAAATCGTGCATCAAAGGCCGTCCATGCAAGTCGATATACCAGCGCCGCGACGGCGCCCGCTCTGGCGGCTGTTCATCCTGCCCCTGTTGCTCGTCATCGCCGCCGCGGCATGGAGCGCGTTCTGGTTCTACGCGGCCTCGCAAGTCGGCGTGCGCGCCGATGCCTGGCGCGCGCAGGAAGCCAAATCCGGCCGCAATTATGATTGCGCCAAACGCAGCGTGGCGGGCTTCCCGTTCCGGCTCGAGATCAGTTGCGAAGGCGCCAGCGT
>DATEJC010000447.1:0-9843 GCA_035278345.1 Bradyrhizobium sp.
CGCGCGTCACCGACGGCTTCAGCGGTGCCACCTACAATAGCGGCGCGAAGGCCGCGGCGTTGTCGATCTTCGAATCGACCAAGCAACGCTTCTTCGGCCAGATCCTGCTGTCGATGAAGCTGCCCTCGCTGATCCCGGCGATCGCCGCCGATCTCGCGCGCGGCGACTGCGCCGTCGTCCAGCTCGTGTCGACCTCGGAAGCGATGCTCGATCGTGCCCTTGCCGACCTGTCCCCCGAGGAGCGCGCCTGGCTCGATATCGAGCTGTCCCCGCGCGAATTCCTGGTCGATTATCTGACCGCGGCCTTTCCCGTGCGCCAGATGCGCACCTATACCGACGATAGCGGCACGGTGCGCTCGGAACCGATGATCGACGAGGCCGGGCAGCCCGTGCTGTGCCGGGAAGCGATGGCCATGCGCGACCAGCTCCTCGAGCAACTCTGTGCGCTGCCGGTCGTCGGCTCGGCGCTCGATCACATAATCGGGCATTTCGGGACGGAGGCTGTGGCCGAGGTGACGGGCCGCAGCCGGCGGATCGTCGTCGATGCCGACGGCCGTCAGCGGATCGAACGGCGCAGCGCGCGCACGAACCTCGCGGAGACCGACATCTTCATGCGCGGCGAAAAGCGCATCCTGATCTTCTCCGACGCCGGCGGCACGGGGCGGAGTTACCACGCCAGCCTCGACGCGCCCAATCAGAGCCGCCGCATTCACTATCTCCTCGAGCCCGGTTGGCGCGCGGACGCGGCGATCCAGGGGCTGGGCCGCACGCACCGCACCCACCAAGCCTGCCCGCCCTTGTTTCGGCCCGTTTCCACCGATTGCCGTGGCGAACGGCGGTTCATCTCGACCATCGCCCGGCGCCTCGACAGCCTGGGCGCGCTGACCCGTGGCCAACGCCAGACCGGCGGGCAGGGACTTTTCGACCCCCGCGACAATCTGGAGTCCGACTTCGCGCGGGAATCGCTCGACCAGTGGTTTCGCCTGCTGTTCCAGGCAAAACTCCAATCGGTCCACTTCGATCAGTTCCAGGCGCTCACCGGTTTGAACCTGGCCGGGGAGGGCGGGGGGCTCACCGAGACCTTGCCCACGATCCAGCGGTGGTTGAACCGCATCCTGGCGCTGCGCATCGACCTGCAGAACGCGATCTTCGACGAATATCTCGGCTTGATCGAAGCACGGGTGGAAAAGGCACGCGAGGCCGGCACCCTCGATCTTGGCGTCGAAACGATCGCGGCCGACCGTATTTCGATCCTCGACCGGACGGTGATCCGGCGCGATCCCGTAAGCGGCGCCGAAACCGAAATTCTGCGTATAGAAACCGAGGAGCGATATCGGCCGCTGACCCTGGAGCGAGCGCATTGGCTTCTGGCCGACCCGGAAGCGCGCCGGTTGTTCAACCCGCGTTCCGGCAAGGCCGCCATTTGCCGGCCGACCTTCTCGCTAACGGACGAAGAGGGACGGACCGTGCGCCGCTACGAGCTGGTGCGTCCAACGCGCACCGAACGGCACCGGCAGGACCTCTTCGCCGAAACCCATTGGACCGACGTGGACCGCGCGAGCTTCGACGAAGCCTGGCAGGCCGAATGCGACGCGATGGCCGCGCAGACGCGTACGCAGATCATCTATCTGGTCACGGGCCTGCTGCTCCCGGTCTGGGGAAAGCTGCCCGACGATCATGTCCAGGTCTGGCGGTTGACGAGCGATGACGGCCAGTCGCTTCTCGGGCGTCTTATTCCGGCGCCGCTGGTGGAGCGGATCGCCAGCGCATTCGGCATCGCCGCCCATGTCGCGATCGATCTAGGCGCGCGGGTCGAGCACGTTCGCACCTCGGGCGAGATCATGCCGATCGGGTCGCTCCGGCTGAAGCGGGCCTTGGTCGCCGGCGACCAACGCCTCGAATTGCTCGACTGGAAGTCCGACGCCCTTCCTCATCTCAAGGCGGCGGGCTGCTTCACCGAGATCATCCAACACCGCACGCGGCTCTTCGTCCCACCGAGCCGCGCCGTCGAGATCCTTGGCGAGATAGCAGGCTGAGCAGCGGCAGCGTCAAGCGATCGAAGAGAGGGGAGGGGGCCTTCGGCCGGGTGGGCCTGAGTGGCTCAAGCCGGCCGACGACGTCGGCGCAACCCTCGAAGGAGACAACCGATGATCCAGTCCGTGAAGGTCAAGAACCTCTCGCTCTCCAAGGATAATGTCCGCAAATCCAATCGCGATGCCGACCTCGACAGTCTGGCCGAGAATATCGCTGCGCATGGCCTGTTGCAGAATCTCGTGGTCACGCCGCTAAAAAAAGCGGGGCACTTCACCGTCAAGGCGGGCGGCCGCCGCTTGCGGGCGCTCCAACGCCTGATTGAGACGAACCGGCTTGCCGCGGACCATGAGGTTCAGGTGCTGGTGCTCGAGGATGATGCCGGATCGGCCGAAGCGAGCCTTGCCGAGAATTTCCATCGCGTCGCGATGAACCCGGCGGATGAATGCTCGGCCTTCAAGCACTTCCTCGACCGGGGGGCGAGCGGCGAGGATGTGGCGAAACGCTTCGGGGTCACGACCCGCTTCGTCGAGCAGCGGGTCCGGCTTGCCGAACTGGCTCCCGTCGTCTTCGCGGCGCTTGCCGCAGGCGAGATCACGCTCGGGGTCGCGCAGGCTTATGCCGTCACGCCCGATGTCGACCGCCAGGCGCGTGTGTTCGAGAGCATGAGCCGGTCCTATTATGGTGACAATCCCGACAATGTCCGTCGTGCGCTCCTCAACGGGACGGTGAAGGCGACCGATGCGAAGGCGCGGTTCGTTGGCCGCGATGCCTATGTCGGTGCGGGCGGCCGGATCGAGCGCGACCTGTTCGGCGATGATGCGGACGAGAGCTGGATCGACGTGGAGATCATCGAGCAGCTTGCCGCCCAGAAGCTCGAAGCAGCGGCACAAACACTCGCTGCCGAGCAGAAGCTGGCATTCGTGACACCGGTCCTCGCGACCCACGTGCCCTATGACATGGAGTGCCAGCTCTACGAATATCATCCGGCGCTGCGCGAATTGCGCGAGGACGAGCAGGATCGCGTCGACAGTCTTTCCGATGAGGGCGATGCGCTCATCCGTGAACTGGAAACCGAACTTGAGGACGGCACACCAGAGGCCGAGGCGGCTTCGGTGCGGCTCGCCGACATCGAGCGGGAACTCGATGCGATCGAGGCGGCGCGCACGATGGTCGACGATGCGGTCAAGGACCAGCTGGGCACCTTCATCTATCTTGCCCCTGACGGCACCCCGCGGGTGCACAGCCGCATGTTCAGCGAGCGCGCCATTCGTCAGGCGGGAGAGGACGGCGAACCCGAGGCGCCGTCCGGCAAGGTCGCGACCTCCCGGCTCAGCGCGACGCTGGTCGACGAACTCGCGACGCAGCGGCGGCAGATCCTGGCGTCCCATGTCGCCTCGGACGCGGGGTTCGCGCTCGACCTCGCGATATTCCTGATCGCGCACCGGACCGTGTTCGCCAGCGGCTATGTCCGGGACCACTCGACGCTGCAAGCGGCCGCCGCGAGCTTCCCGATCGTCGGCTTCCGCGACGAAGGCAGCGCGGCCAGCAACGTCCTGGCCGAACAGCGCCAGGGGCTCGATGTGAGCTGGGCAGGCGGGAACACGCTGTCGTCGCGTTTCGATGCCTTCCGGCAACTGGATGAACAGGCGCGCGCCGATTGGCTTGCCCATGTCGTGGCGCAGACGCTCGAACCGACGCTCAACGTCGACGATGGCGGGCGCCGCAACGGCTTCCACGATCATCTCGGACGTCTGCTCGACATTGATGTCGCGCAATGGTGGCGGCCCGATGCCCAGAACTTTTTCGGACGCGTGAAGAAGGACGTCATGCTCGAAGCGCTTGAAGAGATCGGCGGGCCAGTACTGCGCGGCCGCTACAAGGACGCCAAGAAGGGTGACCTTGCCAATGCCTGCGCGGCGCTCTGTTCCGGGCAGGGCATCGTCGAGGCCGAAGTCCGGGAAAAGGCGCTCTGCTGGCTGCCCGATGAGATGCGGTTTGGCGCGGTGGAGAAGCCCGAAAGCTTCCGTAGCTATTCCGCCTTCCTCAGCGACGAAGACGACAGCGACGGCGGGGCAGGGGAGATCGCCCCCGATGGCGATGCTGATGACCTCGACGAGGCGGCCTGAGACCAACGCGTAATGGCGGGCGGCGCTCTTGCGTCGCCCGCAGTCCTTCATCGGCGGCGCTGGCCGCCGCTCTTTCGTGGAGTATCCACCATGACTCGATCATCGGGCCGGCCCTCGCCGGCCGAGACCATCACGTGCGCCATCATCGACCGGCTCGATGCCGGTGTGCGACCCTGGGTGCGGCCCTGGCGTTCGTGTGCGGCGCAGGGGCGTCCGCTGCGGGCCAATGGCGAGCCGTATCGCGGCATGAACACCTTTTGGCTGTGGCTGGCTGCCGAGCAATGCGGCTATCGGTCACGGCATTGGATGACCTACCGCCAGGCGCAGACCCTTGGCGGGCAGGTCCGTGCCGGTGAGCAGGCGCAATTTGCAATCTTCTACAAGGCCTATTCGAAGAAGGTCGATTCCAGCGAACGTCCCGGCGAGCTGGTCGATGAGCATCGCCGGGTGATGCGGTCCTATGCGGTCTTCAATGCAGACCAGATCGACGCGCTGCCGTCCGATTTCTATCCAGAACCGCTATCGCTCGTCCCACCGGGCGACCGGCTCGGTGCGCGGGCACAACGCTTCGTCGATCGCCTGCCGGCGCGGCTGCGGACTGGAGGCGATCGCGCCTATTATAACCTGCGCGCAGACCTCATCACGATGCCGCCCGTCGAACAGTTCGACACGCGTGCTGCATGGGCGGCCACGCTCGCGCATGAGGCTGGTCATTGGACGGGTCATCCAGACCGGCTTGCCCGATCCTTCGGCAAGCGCTTCGGCGATCAGGCCTATGCGTTCGAGGAGTTGGTCGCCGAACTGTCGGCAGCGCTGGTTGGCGCCGATGTGGGTCTCCCAACCACCCATCTCGACGATCATGCGGCCTATATCGGTTCCTGGCTTTCGATCCTGCGCAGGGATAATCGTGCTCTGCTCACGGCGGCGGCGCGGGCAGAGGAGGCCGCAGGCTACTTGCTGCGCGCAACGGGTCTTGCCCGCGAGGATGTGGATGAGCAGGCCGCCGCTTGAGCCGGTCGATAGTATTGCCTGTTCATGTGATCATCGCGATGACGGATCCAATGACCACAGTCCGCGTCTTTCCGGGAGGGGTCGGCAAACGCCAGATGTCTGCTCCCGACCAATTCAGGACGTTCCCCGATCGACTCTTGACTGGCGGTCACCACCGAAACCCGTCACGATCATTGTCGACTTATCCACAGCTTACTTTCTCCGGGAAATCCGCAGGTAAGCAACGATCGCGGGCTGCTTCACTGCCGGCCAGCCGTTTGGCCCAATCAGCAGCGAATGCCTCGAACGCAATCTTTTTCAAGGGCGGAGGACGGGGCGCGTATGCCATCTGAGTTATCGCGGTCATGGCTTCGCCTGCCCGGCAGGGTTCGCCTTGCTGGCTGCCGCTCCGCAGGCGAATGGAATCCTGTCGCTGGCCCACAGTCCAATCGTGATCGGCAATTTGGGTTCGCATGTACTGAAGGGATCCGAACGGCGAATTGGGTGCGGAACGGGCCAGGTCTCACGCATGTCAACTGAGCGCCGCTACGATACGATGCGCAATGGGGGGTGACCGGCCTGAAGAATGACCCGTCCAAGCAAGGACGCCCCCGACGCCTATTATGGACAGCGGAACGATGACCAATAGCATCACTGGCGCGAAAATGTCGAGGCCCGAGCGGTGGAGGATCACGCCGAGTGCAGGGTCTTCGCCGCCGAGTCCTAGGCGTGCCTCCGCGACGGCGGGATCACTTAACCAAGCGCATGGCGGACTGACACCGTTGCTTCGTTTCACCTAATATGGATCAGCATACAGATTGAGGTGTCGATGGCGAGTCCAGCCACCTTTGCGTGTTCGATCCGAACCAAAGCCGCTGGCCTGATCCATGCCGTGAGATCGTGTGATGATGCTCACCCGTAGGCAAGCGCTGGGAGGCACCGTTGCCGCCATGCCGATTGCGGCTGGAGCGATGCAAGCGCCCGCTGTGTCGGTGCTACCGGATAAGGCGTCCTTCGATGCCGGTCGGCTTGCTAATCTGGACAATGCGTCGACCCATCCCATCAGCATCGGTGCCAGAGCCGCGATTGGCGCCTATGTGGAAAGCCGAATGCTCGCCCCGACGGCGAAAGATCAGAGGCGGCAGGACATGGCCAGCCCGCTGCGCAAATTCGCCGGACTGATGAATGCGGACGCGGACGAGCTGACCTGGGTGCAGAGCACGACCATGGGCGAGCAGATGGTCTTGCGAGCGATGGGGTTTCCGGGATCGGGCGGCCGGATTGTCACCGACACGCTGCACTTCTACGCATCCTTCCCAATGTACATGGAGATGGCGCGGCAGGGCGCCGATGTTCGTTGGGTCAAGGCGCGCGAAGGCCGCATCGCGATGGAGGATATGGCCAAAGCGATCACGCCAGGCACCAAGCTGGTAATGCTGTCGCTGGTGTCGACCTATAACGGCTTCACCCATGATCTGAAGGCGGTGTGCGGCTTAGCTCACGCCGCAGGGGCACTGGTCTATGCCGATATCATACATGCCGCCGGAGCCATCCCTGTCGACCTGCATGCCAGCGATGTCGATTTCGCGGCGTGCGCGACATACAAATGGCTGATGGGGGATTTCGGGCTGGGTTTTCTCTATGTGCGCAGGGGCGTCGCCGATCTTCTGCCCCCCACCGAATATGGCTATTATGGCTTTGCAAAGCCGGGCGCGCCGCCTGGCATCGGTCTGTCGCCACCGGACACCCATGTCTATCCACTCGATCCGCCCGGCGCGTGGCCGGTAGCCTATACGAAGCGCGGCGGCGCGATCGGCCATTTCGCGACCGGAACCTACAGCCACGCCGTGCCTGCGCAGCTCGACTATTCGCTCGACTATATCACCGGCATCAGCGTCTCGGCCATTCAAGCGCACGCGCAGGCGCTGATCAGCCAATTGCGCGAGGAACTTTCGCGCAAAGGCTATCGCATCATCACGCCCCCCGGAGCGCGCAGCCCGTTACTCACCTGCCTCTTGCCCAATGCAAGCACCTTGCTCACCGAGCCGTTGGCTAAGGCGCAGGTGCGGCTGTCGCTGCACGACAATCATTTTCGCGTCTCGCCATCGGTCTATAACGACCAGGGGGACATCGAGCGCCTGATTGCGGTGCTGCCGCCTGTCTGACCATTCCGCCATTGGAGTTCCGCCCATGCAGACCGTTCTCGCGCTGATCGCCCTCCTGGCAGCTACCCCCGCCTTCGCGCGACAGCCGCTCCCCGCATCTCTGCCATTCTCGCCAGCGGTGCGCGTGGGGGACACGCTCTATCTTTCCGGGCAGATCGGTCAGGTTCCGACTGGTCTGGACCCGGACAAGGACGGGTTTGACGCAGCGGTCCGCGAAGCGATGGACGCGATCGGCAAGGTCCTGAAGGATAATGGGTTGGATTATGCCAATGTCGCCAAATGCACCGTGATGCTGGACGACATGGCCGACTGGCCACGCTTCAACAGCGTCTATCTCACCTATTTTCAGGGCAAGCGTCTCCCTGCCCGCAGCGCGTTTGGCGCTAATGGGTTGGCGCTGGGCGCTCCGCTGGAAGTCGAATGCATAGCGACTTTCGACTGACCGAGGTCCTGATGGTAGCGGTGAGCACATTCCGGCAGCTGGTGAAACGAAAAGTCGGACCCATTTTCAGGATCAGACAAGAATCTTGCTGTTCGACGCATTGCTTGGGAACGGCAGGAATGTACCAGACCCGGCCTCTACGGCCGGCAGCAGTCGACCAGATCCGGTCGTTCGCCTCCACTCCGATCAAGGTCCGGTCTTGTCAGAAGCCGCCGAACAGACTGGTTAAATCAGTCGGGAGATCAAACTGGGTCGTTCTACTGGTGCCTGCGAGCCTCAGCAGGCTTGCCCTGGATGCACTATCCCATGATCTAAGCGATCCTAACAGTGCTACGCATCGATAGGCTTCTAAGCACCATATCTGTCGCATGCGCATTCATAGTTAAGTTAAACGCTGCCAACACATGAATTATGTCGGACATCGGCATGCAACTTTGGAGGTCTACGAACAGCCTCAGCTGGTTGACTGCTTAGTGCAGCAACGCCAGCAGTGTTGTCGCTAGTTCATCTTTACGAAAAGGCTTAGTCAATCTCGGGCGGTCCGAATCAACGCCTGCCAATTCTGCATATCCGGACACCAGAAGCACGGGGAGCTCAGGGCGGATCCGGTGCACATGGCGGGCGAGATCGGTGCCCGTCATGCCCGGCATGAGATGATCGGTAACGACGACATCGAAAATCTGATCACGGTCGAGCATCTGTACCGCTTCTTCAGCAGAACTCGCTTCCATCACGGCGAAGCCGAGATCGGAGAGCATGTCTGCCGTGCTCATGCGCACCAACTCTTCGTCATCGACAAGGAGGGCTACTCCACGGTCGGCAACATCTTCTTGACGGCGGCTGACAGCAGACGCCTGGGTTGCCTCATCGGTGCTGACCGGAAGCCATAGCTCGACATCGGTGCCTATCCCGGGCCGGCTCTGAATTGTCAGCGCTCCCCCGAGTTGGGAAGCCAGGCCGTGCACCGATGACAGGCCGAGGCCAGTCCCTTTGCCAATGCCCTTGGTTGAAAAGAATGGCTCGATTGCGCGGGCGAGCGTCGCCTCATCCATGCCCGTCCCGGTGTCGGCGACAGAGAGACGCATATAGGTTCCGCTCTCAAGTTGCGATCGATGGTCGCGGCCTATCAGTTCGGTGCTCGCAGTTATTCGCAGCGTGCCCCCGTCCGGCATCGCATCGCGCGCGTTCACCGAAAGGTTCAGAAGCGCCATTTCCAACTGATTCGGGTCAGCTCGGGCTGGTGGCAGGTTTTCGGCGATGTCCACGACAATCTTAATCTGCGGTCCCGTAGTGCTCTCAACCAGGTCGGCCATTCCGGCGACGAGCGTCGCCACATCAACAGATACGGCTTGAAGAGGCTGGCGGCGCGCAAAGGCCAACAATCTCTGAACAAGTATCCGGGCGCGCTCCGCTGATTGCGCTGCGCCTGCGATGAGCCGCTGCTCACGCTCGCTACCAATGCCCCTGCGCTGAAGCATGTCGAGAGAACCGACGATGGGAGTCAGAAGATTGTTGAAATCGTGGGCCACGCCACCGGTGAGCTGGCCCATCGCTTCCATCTTCTGGCTCTGGCGCAGCGCCTCCTCCTGCTCGCGCTCACGGGTGACGTCGCGGCCGACTGCGTAGAAGCGCTCGCCTTCCGACACCGCTGCCCAGGTAATCCAAACGGACTCGCCGCCAGCCGTGATCAGACGGTCCTCGAAGTTTTGCAGCGGCTCGCCCGCCCGCAGGGCCGCCACCACCTCGCCCGCAGCCGCAACATCGTCGGGGTGGATGATCGCCGCAAGTGGTTTTGCCAACAGCTCCGCTTGCGAGTAGCCGAGCAACCGCTCCCAGGCGGGATTGATGGTCTTCAGATATCCATCGAACCCGGCCACGGCGAACAGGTCGTTGCTGAGTTCGTAAATCTTATTCCGCTCTTTCTCGCTCGCCTCCACTGCGCTTCGCAGGTCGCCGGCAAGCTCGCGCAACCCTTCTTCGCGACGGCGCTCCTCCGTGATGTCGACGTTCACCCCAACGACATGGGCGGGCCGGCCTTGTTCGTCGAGCACGGAGGTGCCGTACGAACGCACCCATCGCAGTTCGC
>DATEJC010000448.1:0-2270 GCA_035278345.1 Bradyrhizobium sp.
TCCGGCAGCAGCAGGTTCGACAGCGGGACCAGGATGCCGATGCCGGCAACGATCAGGATGAAGAGCATCGCGGCGCGGTCGAGCGAGCGGGTGAGGATGTGCGGCATCATGCCTCCACCGCCCGTCCCTTGAGCGCGAACAGGCCGCGCGGCCGCTTCTGGATGAACAGGATGATCAGCACCAGGATCGCGATCTTGCCGAGCACGGCGCCGGCCACCGGCTCGAGGAACTTGTTGGCGATGCCGAGCGTGAAGGCACCGACCAGCGTGCCCCAGAGATTACCGACGCCGCCGAACACCACGACCATGAAGCTGTCGATGATGTAGCTCTGGCCGAGATTGGGACTGACATTGTCGATCTGCGACAACGCGACGCCCGCAATGCCCGCGATGCCCGAGCCGAGGCCGAAGGTCAGCGCGTCGACCCGCGAGGTGGCAATGCCCATGGAGGCCGCCATGCGGCGGTTCTGCGTCACCGCACGCATCTCGAGACCGAGCGCGGTGTAGCGCAGCATCGCGAGCAGGATCGCGAACACCGCGAGCGTAAAGAGGAGGATCCAGAGCCGGTTATAGGTGATGGTGATCTGTCCGAGCTCGAAGGCGCCGCTCATCCAGGAGGGGTTGCCGACTTCGCGGTTGGTGGGTCCGAACGCGGTGCGCACCGCCTGCTGGATCACGAGCGAAAGGCCCCAGGTCGCGAGCAGCGTCTCCAGCGGGCGGCCGTAGAGAAAGCGGATGATGCCGCGCTCGATGGCAACGCCGATGGCGCCGGCGACGACGAAGGCGAGCGGCACGGCGATGAACAGCGAATAGTCGAACAGGCCAGGATAGCGGGTGCGGATCACTTCCTGCACCACGAAGGTGGTGTAGGCGCCGATCATCACCATCTCGCCATGGGCCATATTGATGACGCCCATCACGCCGAAGGTGATGGCAAGGCCGATGGCGGCGAGCAGCAGCACCGAGCCGAGCGACAGGCCGTACCAGGCGTTCTGCACCATCGACCACATCGCCAGATTGCTCTGGATCGAGGCGATGGCGGCGGTCGCCGCTTTCGCGATCAGCGGCGGCTGGTCGGAGCCGATGCCGGTCAGAACCGCGAGTGCTTCCTGGTCGCCCTTCGACTTGATGACGGCAATGGCGTCGAGCTTGTCGGCTTCGGAGGCATCCTGCTTGAACAGCAGGATCGCAGCGCGCGCCTCGGCGAAAGCGGTCTTTGCGGCCTTATTGGTTTCCTTGGCCAGCGCCTCGTCGACGGCGGACAGCGCATTTTCCTCATGCGACTTGAACACCGCTTGCGCGGCGGCAATGCGCTTGGCGGGATCCGGCGACATCAATGTCAAGCTGCCAAGCGCGGCGTCCACGGCGCGGCGCAGGCGGTTGTTGAGCCGCACTTCGCTGGCGCCATCGGGCAGCTTGTCGACGGAAGCGCCCGTCGCGGCGTCGATGATCTTGTCGTCGGCCTGCTTGATGAAGACCTTCTTGCTGTCAGGGTCGGCGAACAGGCGTTCGTCCTGCAAGGCGTTGATGATGGGAAAGGCGAGCGGATTGCCCGACGCTGCAACGGCGTCGATGGCCTCGGCGGTGTCGGAGAAATCGTCGTTGGCAAATTTGGCGACCGCGTCCTCGAATGCGCCGGCATGAGCGGGCAGCGCATAGGCCACGATCAGGCATAATGAAAGGATCGCCGCGCGAAGGCGGTCAAGGATAGTAGCAGACACTGGACTTCCCCGGCAGGAGATTCGGAGAAGGCGGCAGCATTGCCGCCTTCTCCGTTATCGTCAGTCTTTTATCGGTGCGTTTCAGATCAAGAATCCTCCTGGATCAGGAGCCCTGGCCGCCGCACTTGTTGGTCTTGGTGTTGTAGTTGCCGCACTTCTTGCCGACCCAATCGCCGATCAGGTCCTTGGAGCCCTCGAGCTCCTTCGACCATGCATCGCCGGCGACGAGGCCCGGGGTCTTCCAGACCACGTCGAACTGGCCGTTGCCCTTGATCTCGCCGATGAACACCGGCTTGGTGATGTGGTGGTTCGGCAGCATCTTCGAGGTGCCGCCGGTGAGGTTCTTGGCTTCGATGCCAGGCAGAGCGTCGATCACCTTGTCGGCGTCGGTCGACTTCACCTTCTCGACGGCCTTGACCCACATGTCGAAGCCGATGACGTGCGCTTCCATCGGATCGTTGGTCACGCGCTTCGGATTCTTGGTGTAGGCCTGCCACGCCTTGATGAACTTCTCGTTCTCGGGCGTCTTGATCGACTGGAAGTAGTTCCA
>DATEJC010000449.1:0-10895 GCA_035278345.1 Bradyrhizobium sp.
TAGACGCGGGCGAACACCACGTCGTCGCGCTTGATCTCGACCAGCACGGGTGCGGTCAGGCCCTTGCAGTAGAACTCGCCGAGCGTCATCGCAAAGTCGGCGGCATTGGAATCCCAGCCAATGGTGAAGTTTTCGCCGAGCGCGACCTGCGCCGGGCGCTGCGGGCCGCACACTGCGACCTTCCACTTGCGTCCCAGCGGTGGCACTTCCTGGCGTTCGTCGAGCTCGTCGCGCAGGCCGTCGGAGGCCTGCTTCAGCGCGAGGCCCCAATAATCCAGCATGAACAGATTGTCGGCGGAGCGCACGGTACCGGCGATGTGGTTGAAGTGGGTGTATTGATAGGGATGCAGGCGGATCATCTCGCCGAGCGGCAGCAGCAAGCCGAACGCGAAAATGGCAAGTGCCGCCGGCTGCCAGGCGCGACGGTTCTCGCCGAGCCAGCCCATCAGCTTGGCGAAGGCGACGCCGGCCAGCACCGCCATCGGCGGAATGACGAAGATGAAATGGCGGATGCCGTTGTAGAGCGCCGGCCGCTTCACCATCGCCACGACCAGCGGCAGCATTGCCGCCAGCGTCAGCATCAGGAAAATAGTCCTGCGAGGGGCAGGGATGTCCTTGCGCGACAGCGACATGAAGGTGCCGGCGACGGCCGCAGCGAGCAGGGCGAGCAGGATTTCGGGCAGCTGCAGCGCAAACAGCGTCGGCAGATACGACCACGGCATATCAGGCACCGACACCAGTGCGCCGTCGAACATCTCCTTCCAGGGCTTCTCGAAGAAGTGCGAGAAGTAGGTCAGCGCGTGGAGGGGATTGCCGGGCTCCAGGATCGACCACGGCCACATCAGGCCCATCAAGAGATAGCCGAAGGCAAGGCCCGGCAGCTGCACATAGACGACATGGGCGAAGCGATGGATGGCTTCGCGTGCGCCTTGCTTGCGGAACTCGTCAATGAACAGCGGCAGGAAACCGATCGCGGCATAGACCAGCGCAAGCCCGCCGAGGATACGGCAGCCGATCGACAGACCAGCACCGACGCCGATGATGAGGATCGTGCGCGGGCTCGGCGCGGGATATTCTATTGCAAGGCGCACCAGGCCGAGCATGAGCACGACCATCGCCACCGCAAACGGCGCGTCCTTCGGGTTCATGAACATGTGGCCGTAGAAGGTCGGGCACAGCGCCAGCAGCAGAAGCGCTGCGAGACCGGCAAGAGGCCCGCCGACGCGGCGCGCGAGCCGCCACGTCACCGCGAGTCCGACAAGACCGACGATGGCGCCAAGCAGACGACGCGTCTCGAACAATTCGAGCGGGATCACCTTGTGCAGCAGCGCGGCCGCCATGTCGAAGCCGCCGCCATACATGTAGAGATTGGCGAAGGACAGCGCGGCCTGGTCCTTGAAGCCGCTGCCATACATCCGCAGCAATAGGTCGGCATATTCGGCGTGTGTATAGTCGTCCCATCCGAGGCCATAATCGCGGAACGTCAGTCCCGCGACGATGGCGACGATGCCCAACACAAATAGGGCGAGATCGTCACAAGTACGTTCGACCGAGCGCCGCGCTGGCGTATCGATGGCCGAAGTCGTGATGGATGACATGGCTATAGTTAACCCGGCGTCCCCTGGCTCAGCGCTGGCGCTTGTGAGCCTCTTCCCCGGCATCCATATAGCGCAAGTTCCCTTACCAAGTAATTGGGAATTGTGGCGTAATTCGCCTGATGCGCTGCAATATGGAATTACATTACGGAAAGCTTCCCGAGCTTTGGACGACGAAATAAGAACTCTTGTGCCATTGCCCCGTAAAACTTCGGACGCGGTTCCCTGGTTCCTGCGGGGACCGCTGGCGATGCCTGCAATATGACGGTATCGTGGCAGCGGCGGTAGGGCACGGTTTTTCCGTGCGGGGGTAGGTTCGATGTTGAAGGTGCTGTTGGGCGCGGGAATAGGCCTGCTGTTGGTGGGCCTGGGCTCGCTCGGTTACGGGCTCCAGTACAAGGACTTTGGCTTCGGCAATACGCTTGTCGTCGCGGGCGCGGTCGCGACCTGCTCCGGATTCCTGATGGCCGGTCTGTGGGTGGTTGCCCGTGAGCTGCAAAATATTTCGCACCGGCTCGCCAGCGGCGCGTCCGCGCAGCCTGTGTTCCAAGCCGAACCGTCTCTCGCGCCCGCTCTCGCACCGCCGCCGCCGTCGCCACGCGCGGCGGAAACCGCACCGGCCGATGCCGGTGCTGCGCCGCCCTGGATGGAAGGGCGCAGCGATACGGCGCCGCCTCCGCCGCCGGCCGAGGTCGACCAGCAGCCAAAACAGCGTCGCAACCTGCTGTTCACGTCGACCTCGCGCAAGGAGCGCGAGCGTGCCGCCGCGCGCGCCAGCGAGCCGTTGGCGCCGGATCTGCTGTCGGCCGACCTGCGTCCCAATCCGCCGGCCGTGGACGTTCCACCGGTCGAGCCGACACCGCCGCCGCCGAGCTTTGAAGACGCCTGGCCGAAAGCGGATCGCCCGCGGCGCCAGTCGCGAAGCGCGGCACCGGATGTTCCGCCTCCCGCGCCTGCGCGCGACGACGCGCCGCAGGTGACGGTGCTGAAATCGGGCGTCGTCGACGGCATGGCCTACTCACTGTATTCCGATGGCTCGATCGAGGCGCAGATGCCGGAAGGCATGATGCGTTTTGCCTCCATCGACGAACTGCGCGCCCATCTCGATCAGCGGCCGTAGACCGCCTCGATCGCTCTACTTGGCCCGGGACGGCGCCGAAAATAAAGCGGCGCCGTTCTTGTATCTGTGCTAGCATTCGCTTCATATTGAAAAGTAATTCGGCCCGTTCGCGAACGTATTTCCCAGTGCGATACTGTCCGACCCCATTTCGCCAGGGTTTGCTGGAGAAGGCCCGATCATGACGGATGCTCCGACCAAGAACTTCATTGATCTCACCGCGAACATCGTCTCGGCCTATCTCAGCAACAATCCGACACCGGCTGTGGAAATTCCCGGGCTGATCAGCCAGATCCATGCCGCACTGGTGCGGGTCTCCTCGGGCCGCACCGAAGCGCCGCTCGAGCCCGCCAAGCCCGCGGTGTCGATCAAGAAATCGATCTCGCCGGATTACATCGTGTGTCTGGAGGACGGCAAACGCTTCAAGTCGCTGAAGCGGCACCTGCGCACGCAGTACAACATGACGCCGGAGCAATATCGCGACAAATGGGGCCTGCCGCCGGACTATCCCATGGTCGCGCCGAACTATGCAGTGGCGCGTTCGCAGCTTGCCAAGGAAATGGGATTGGGCCAGCAGCGCCGCCGGCGCAGCAAATAACCCTACGAGGCAGTCGCCAGCGCCTCGCGCGCATCGGTCTTGATGCGCTCGACCATCGAGCGCAAGCCGTTGGAGCGCTGCGGCGTCAGGTGCTCGCGGAAGCCGAACTCCTCGAACACGGCGAGCGCGTCGGTCGCGAGAATTTCCTTCGGCGTACGGCCGGAAAACAGCGTCAGCACGATCGCGACCAGGCCGCGCACGATATGAGCGTCGCTGTCGCCGCGATAGTTGATGCGCGGCTCGCTCTGGCTGCGGTCGAGTCGCTTGGACAGCCAGACCTGGCTGACGCAGCCATTCACCTTGTTCGCTGCCGAATGTTCTTCCTCCGGCAGCGGCTCCAGCGTGCGGCCGAGTTCGATGACGTAGCGGTAGCGGTCGTCCCACTCCTCCAGCAGCTCGAAATTTTCCCTGATCTCGTCGATGGTCATGATGGCCGTGTCCGGTCGCTCTCACCGACTATATAGGGTCTCTGTCGGTCAAAAGCGAAGGAAATGGAACCGCTCGGCGGCCCAAATTTGGCTCACGGCGACGGCGGCCGCCATTCCACGGCAAGATCGTCCAACGTCAGCGTGTCGCGCGGCGCTTCCACTATCACGGCCGGCTCCGCGTCCGCGACATTGCCGATCGAACCGGTGTGGTCCGGCGCCTTCTTTTCGGACCTGTCGCCGGGCGCCTTCTTGTCGACCTTGTGGGGCTTGTCGGACTGTTCCGGCTTGTCCGTTTTCTCGCTCTTCTCGGTCTTGTCGGTGATGATGCCGTAGACCTTGCGTGCGCCGTCGGCGGCGCGCTGGCCGAGCACGGTGGCGGCCTGGCCGCCGACCTCGCAGGCCGCGGGCTGGCGCTTGCAGAACTGGCTCATGTCGGACATTGCGGCCGTTGCAGCCTGCACCGCCTCGGAGGCGCCGATCTGCGGCAGCTTGTCCGATTCGGGCGTCTTGTCCCGCGGCAGGAGCACCAGCACCAGCCCGAGCCAGAACGTCAAACGCAGCAGGAACCACATCACGTCAAATCCGGTCCGTTTCCCGTGGTTTCAGCGCATGCGCGCGCCCGGCCCACGACTAACGAGCCCAGATAAAACGCAAGTGTTTGCATTGAGATTAACTCGGCGAAAATTTGCGAAAGATGCCGCGGGCCGGATTCGCCGTAAATTTTCCATTGATGCCGATTCGCGCCGTCCTGGTCGGCAAAAGCGCGCGTCTACCATTTCGAAACCATAGAAGCGGCGATCTCTAAACTTGGCGTTCACCATCCCCGTCAATTCGACCGCGCGATGCAGGTAAAAGCCGCGACAAATCAGCGACCAAGCTGGTGAACGCGCCCGCCTTAGCGTTCGTTTAATGTCGCTCTGACACGGTGGGCGAAAGATAAAGGAGGCGTTCCGGCGCGTCTTTTGACGGAACGAGCCGAAGCGCGAAGCCACGTGAGTATTCTGAGTATCATCCGCGATTATCTCGATGCGTTTCTGCATCCCTCGGCGCGATATGACGCGCTGACCCGCGCGCGCCATCGGGCGTTCATTGCGCCGCGCCTGATCGGCAGCCTGGCGGCGTTCGCAGCCTTCCCGGCCTATCTTGCCTTGCGCGGCGCGCCGACCGCGCTCGAAGTCGCCGCCTTCGCCTGGCTGATCGCGCCGATCCTGCTCGCCTGGTTCCTGTCGCGCACCGGCCGCTATGAAGGCGCGCATGTGCTCTCGTCGCTCGCGCTCGCCGCCCCCGTGATGATGGCGGCGCTGTTCACCGGCGGCATCGAATCCTTTGCCGCGATCTGGCTGGTGGTGGTGCCGCTGGAAGCTGCGCTTTCCGCCTCGCGCCGCGTGGTGACGTTTGCAGCCATGCTCGCTTTGTCCTGCGCGACGGCACTGATCGTGCTCAGTCATTTCGACTGGCTGCCGGCGCAAACCCCTGACGACCCGGCGCTGCACGGCGTGATGATCGGCTTTGGCGTCGCCTCCGCCACGCTTTATGCCGCCGGCCTTGCCTTTGGCGCTGAGTCGCTGGCGCGCACCAGCGTATCGCTGCTCAATTTCGAGGAAGACCGCTATCGCCTGCTGGCCCGCCACATGAGCGACGTGGTCTCGCGCCATCGCAAGAATGGCGCAGTGCGATTCATCTCTCCTGCCGCGGAAGCCGTGCTCGGTACGCCCGCGGCCGGTCTGCTCGGCCATGGCCTGTTCGACCGCGTCCATGTCGCCGACCGGCCCGCCTATCTCACCGCACTGTCGGATGCCGCGTGCGGCGGTGAGGGCCGCAGCGTCGAATTTCGCCTGCGCCGCGAAGGCAAGGGAAATTACGTCGATTTCGCCTGGGTCGAGATGCGCTGCCGCCCGCTCGATCATGGCACGCCGTCGGAAGATGGCGAGGTCGTCGCTGTGATGCGCAACATCACCGACCGCAAGATGCAGGAGCAGGCGCTGGAAGAAGCCCGCGCCGCCGCCGAGCATGCCGACGCGTCGAAGTCGCGCTTCCTCGCCACCATGAGCCACGAGCTGCGCACGCCGCTCAACGCCATCATCGGCTTTTCCGACATGATCATGCAGGAAGAGCTGCTGAAGCTCGACGCAAGGCGCCGCAAGGAATATGCCCAGCTGATCAACGATTCCGGCCAGCATCTGCTCTCGGTCGTCAACGGCATTCTCGACATGTCGAAGATGGAATCGGGCACTTTCGAGCTGACGCCGGAGCCGTTTGCGGCGCGTGCGGCGCTGGTCAATTGCTGCAACCTGCTGGCGCTGAAGGCGCGAGATAACGGCATCGAGCTAATCACCCGCGCGCCCGACGATCTGCCCGAGATGACCGGCGATCACCGCGCGTTCAAGCAGATCGTGCTCAACCTCGTTTCCAACGCCATCAAGTTCACCGAACGCGGCGGCACCGTGACGGCCTCCGTTGCGATCGAGGGTTCGCGGCTGGTGCTGCGGGTCGCCGACACCGGCGTGGGCATTGCCGCCGAGGATCTGAAGCGGATCGGAAGTCCGTTCTTCCAGGCCGGGAAGACCTATCAGCGCCGCCACGAGGGCACGGGCCTTGGGCTCTCCATCGTCAAGAGCCTCGTGGCCTTGCACGGCGGCGAGATGAATGTACAGAGCAGGGTCGGCGAGGGCACCACAGTCGCGGTCGCGCTGCCGCTGGTCTATACGCCGCCGGTCACGACCGAGCCCGCCAGCAATATTGCGACGCTGACGCCGGCGCCGCGTTCCACGCCATCAGAGCAATCCTATCAGGTGAAGAAACGTGCCTAGAAAGTCAGCTGACGACGAGATGCCGCGCCGTCGCCGTGGCGCCAGGGCGGTTGCCGTCGAGGAAGAGCGCGGCCTGGTGATGCGGCTGCTCCTGCACAGCCCGAAGGACATGGTCGCGGGCCTGCTCGCCGCGGCTGCCATCAGCGCCATCGTCGCCAATGCCCTGTTCCTTCAGGCCGGCCGTCATCCCTCGCCAATGTTTGGCACCGTCGTCGCCATCCCGGCGCAGCCATCGGCCAATCCATTGCCGCGTCCGCGCCCGGTTGAGGCGGCTACGCGCGCCGTCGAGCTGACAGCGGCGGATGTGAAGGCCGCCGAGCCCAGGAACGATGTAAAGCCGGAACCGAAACCCGACGCGATGAGCCACCTCGTCGTCAAAGCCACCACGCCTGCGGCGCCCCCCGCCGCCGCGCCAGCCGCTGCCGCGTCGTCCACCGTGCTTGTGCGTCCGCCGGCGCCCGTGCCGGTCGCAACGCCGCAGACTGCCGCCGGCCGCAGGATCGCCGCGGTCCAGCGCACGCTCACCGACTATGGCTACGGCCAATTGAAGCCGACCGGCCTGATCGGCGCCGACACCCAGGCCGCGATCGTCAAGTTCGAGCGCGACCGCAAGCTGCCCGTGACCGGCCAGATGTCGGATCGCCTGGTGCGCGAACTCTCTGCCATGACAGGCCGCCCGATCGAGTAGAGCCTCGCGGGTCAGCGTTCGCGGAAGGCCCGTGCAACCTGGTCCGAAAGCGGTTTGGTCAGGTAGGACAATATGCTGCGGTCGTAGGTCCTCGCGAAGACCTCCGCCGGCATGCCGGGCACGAGCTTGACGTTGCCGAGGCGCGCCAACTCCTCGGAAGCTATCGAGACGCGCGTCGTGTAGTAATTCTGGCCCGTACGCTGGTCTGGCGTTACGTCGGCAGAGATGCGGCTGATCTTGCCCTGAATTTCCGGCGTGGTGCGCTGGTTGAATGCGGAGAACCGCAGGTTGGCCGGCTGCCCGACATAGAGCTGGTCGATGTCGGCGGGGGAAATCCTGGCTTCCACCATCAGCAGGTCGGCCTCCGGCACGATCATCATGACCGGATCGGCCGGGCTTACCACGCCGCCGACCGTATGGACGTTGAGCTGGTGCACCACCCCGTCCTGGGGCGCGCGGATGTCAACCCGCTTGAGCTGATCTTCGGCCGTCACCTTGCGCTCGACGAATTCGCCGATCCTGCCGTCGATCTCGCGCAATTCCTTCGCCACCTCGCTGCTGAGTTCCTGATCGATCTGGAGGATCTGCAGCTCGATTTCGGTGACCTTGCCGCGGACCTGTGCCGTGGAAGCGATCGACTGTGCGAGTTCTCCCTTGAGACGCGCAGCTTCACGCTCCAGCAGGGTAAGGCGGTTGATCTGGACGAGATTCTTCTCCCACAAGCCGCGTACCCCGACCAACTCACGCTGGATCAATTCGATCTCCTCGGCCTTGGCCTGCTGCAGGGCTGCATAGCCGCGGATTTCATCCTCGAGCTGCGCGATCCGCTGGCGAAGCTGGGACTTCTGTCCCTGGCGCGCCGTTGCGCGCAGCGCAAACAGCTTGCGTTCGCTATCGAGTGCCGTGAGGAATTCCCGAGAGGGGTTGTCGAGCAGTTCGGGGGAGACCGCGATGCGGTCCGCGCCGTCGCGCTCGCTGGCAAGACGGGCCTTGCGGGCGCGCATCTCGTCGAGCCCCTTTGCATAGATGGCAAGGCCCGCGCGCAGCGCGGTCTCGTCGAGCCGCACCAAAACGTCCCCGGCGCGGACGCGGTCGCCTTCGCGAACCATCAGCTCTCCGACGATGCCGCCGGTGAGATGCTGGACTTTCTTGACACTGGAATCGACGACCACGGATCCCGAGGCGGTGACCGCGCCCGCCAGCTCGGTGGTAGCGGCCCAGCCGCCGATCCCGCCGGTCAGCACTGCCGCGAGGATGATGCCGCCGAAGAGATGGCGGCGAAGGCTGCAATTTTCGCCTGATGTCATAGCAGTCATGTCGATGCAGCGGGTTGGGGCATGACGACCTTGAACGGCGCTGACGGCGCAGATTCCCGCCGTGTCACCAGCGACGCCACTTCGTCCTTGGGTCCAAAGGCCTGCTGTCGTCCCTGGAGCATCGTCATCACGAAGTCGACGGCAGCCAGCGCACTGGCGCGGTGAGCGACGATGACGACGATACCGCCACGCGCGCGAACGGCGAGTATGGCGCGGGTCAGCGCCTCCTCGCCCTCGATGTCCAGATTGGAATTAGGCTCGTCGAGCACGACGAGGAATGGATTGCCAAACAGCGCCCGCGCCAGCGCCACGCGCTGCCTTTGGCCTGCCGACAGCAGCGCTCCCTGTTCGCCGATCTGGGTGTTGTATCCATCTGGCAGGCTGACGATGAGCTGGTGGATGCCGGCGGCGTTGGCTGCGGCGAGTACCGATTCCATTGGGGTGTCGGGCGCGAACCTTGCGATATTCTCCGCGATAGTGCCCTCGAACAGCTCGACGTCCTGCGGCAGGTAACCGATGTGGTTTCCGAGCGTGTCCGCGGGCCACTGATCGAGCGAGGCGCCGTCGAGCCGGACTACGCCGCGTGACGGCCGCCAGGCGCCGACCAGCGCGCGCACCAGCGAGGATTTTCCCGACCCGCTGGCGCCGACAATGCCAAGCCCGCTGCCCGCCTTGAGGTGGAAGCTGACATCGGCGACCAGGACCTTCTCCGATGCAGGGGCTGTGATGGACAGTTTGTCGACGACGAGGGACCGCGCCGGCGCCGGCAACGGCAGCTGATTGGCGGGCGCGGGGAGAGCCACCAGGAGCTTCTCCAGACGCTGCCAGCTCTGCCGCGCGGCGATGAAATTTTTCCAGTTTCCGATGGCGAGATCGACGGGAGCCAGGGCGCGTCCAGTGAGGATCGAGCTGGCAATGATGATGCCGCCGGATGCTTCCTGTTGAATGACGAGATAGGCCCCGACGCCAAGGACGGCAGACTGCAGCATCATGCGCAGTATCCGGCCGGTGATGCCGAAGCCTCCGGAGATGTCGTTGGCGATCCTTTGCTGTCTGCGATGGTCGTCGCCGAGCCTGCGCCATCTCGCCAGCAGTCGCGAGGACATCGACATCGAGATCAGGACTTCGGCATTGCGGCGGCTGGCGTCCGCCAGGCGATTGCGCGCGGCGGCATGGCTCGACGCCCGCTGGACGGATCGACGCGACAGCCGATCGGTGACAAGCGTCAATATTACCAGCACGAATGCGCCGCCGAGCGCCGTCGCGCCTATGAGCGGATGGAACGCAAAGCAAATGGCCAGATAGAATGGCAGCCACGGCAGGTCGAACAGTGCAGGCAGGCCGGTACCCGAAATCACCGATCGAATGGTGTCGGCATCTCGAACCGGCTGCAGCCCATCCCCGCCGCCGCGTGTGCGAAGCGGAAGGCGAACCACCAGATCGTAGATGCGGTCACCGACGCGCCAATCGATCTGGTTGCCGATGCGGACCAGCATGCGCCCGCGAACGGCTTCCAGAATGCCCTGAAAAACGAACAGCAGGGCGGCAATGATCGTCAGGCCGGCCAGCGTCGACACGCTGCGGCCCGGCAACACGCGATCGTAGACCTCCAGCATGTAGAGCGAGCCGGTCAGGCTCAGGACGTTGATCAATCCGCTGAATGCCGCAATTCCCAGAAGCGCCGAGCGGCACGATCCCAGTGCGGCGCGCAGCTCAGATCCTGCGCTTGTAGAAGGGTCTGCCTGCGCGGCTGACATCAGACGCAATTGCTCCGTGGCTTTCCGGTAAGGGGGCTATCTCGAACGGTCGAGATTTTCAAAGAAGCGGCGAAACTGCTTCTTACTGTCGATGGTCTGTGACAGCCGTTTGACAGGAGCGGAGGTGCCGGCTGGAAAACCGGCACCTCCGTATCGCGCGCTGTCCTCGTCGAACGCTGGGCGTCAGACGAGATATTGGTGGATCAGCTGCAACTGACCGCCTTCCACCAGTTCGCCACCGATGCCGTAGTGAGCCTGGGTGTCGATCAGGTAGACGTTTTCGCCGGCATTGCCGAGGATGTGCGAGACGTCGATGACGCCGGAGGCTTCTTCGTCCTGGGTCAGGAAGTTCGAGCCTCCCGTCAGGAAACGGCTGGCATCATGCTGGGCCAACTGCGTCAGCGTATCGGCTGTCGGATCGTACTGCCAGACCTTGCCAAGATGGGCGTTGTTGCCGACGTCTTCGCAAAGAACAATGTTGCCGCGGGAATCAACCGTGATGTTGTCGAACATCTGCTGACCCTCGGTGCCGTTGAGCAGCAGCTTGATGGTGCCGCCGAGCTCGGGGTGCGCCGCGTCGACGAAG
>DATEJC010000450.1:0-3846 GCA_035278345.1 Bradyrhizobium sp.
CGGCGCAAGGCCGTCCTTGGCCGAGAACACGCCGTAGGGCAGGTTCTGGATCGGGAAGTCGGAGGTGGGGTCGACGGGAATGAAGGAACGGAGCTTGGGGTCGTTGGGGTGGGGCACTACACTGTCCTCGCTTGCGTCGCGACGAACTCTAACCATCGTCATTCCGGGATGCGCCCCCTTGGACGCAGGCCCGGAATCCATAACCACCATCGTGAGTATGGATTCCGGGTTCGCCGCTGCGCGGCGCCCCGGAATGACGGGAAGAGAGACTTACGGCTTGTTCGGATCGAACCGCTTCTCCAGGCCCTTCCAGCAGTCGGCGTAATCTGCCTGCAGCGTCGATGCCTTCGCGGCATATTCCGTCACCCGCTGCGGGAAGCGCGTCTCGAACATGAAGGCCATCGTGCCCGTCAGCTTCACCGGCTTCAGCTCGCCATTGCTGGCGTGCTCGAAGGCGTCGCGGTCCGGGCCATGCGGCAGCATGCAATTGTGCAGGGACGCGCCGCCCGGCACGAAGCCTTGAGGCTTGGCGTCGTAGACGCCGTAGATCAGTCCCATGAACTCCGACATGATGTTCATGTGATACCAGGGCGGGCGGAAGGTGTTGTCCGCCACCATCCAGCGTTCCGGGAAGATCACGAAGTCGATATTCGCCGTGCCTGCCGTCTCCGACGGCGAAGTGAGCACCGTGAAGATCGAGGGATCGGGATGATCAAAGGCGATGGCGCCGACCGGCGAGAAGGTGCGCAGGTCATATTTGTACGGGGCATAATTGCCGTGCCAGGCGACGACGTCGATCGGCGAATGCGGCAGCGTCGTCTTGAACAGCGAGCCGCCCCATTTCACGTAGAGCTCGGTCGGCGTGTCCTTGTCCTCATAGGCCGCAACCGGGGTCAGGAAGTCGCGCGAATTGGCGAGGCAATTGGCGCCGATCGGGCCGCGCTCCGGCAGCGTGAAGGCGCCGCCGTAATTTTCGCAGAGATAGCCGCGCGCCGGGCCGTTCGGAATCTCGACGCGGAATTTCACGCCGCGCGGGATCACCGCGATCTCACCGGGCTCGATATCGATACGGCCGAACTCGGTGACGAGGCGCAGATTGCCCTGCTGCGGCACGAACATCTGCTCGCCGTCGGCATTGTAGAAATTCTGGTCCACCATCGATTTGGTGATCAGATACATGTGCGCGGCCATGCCGCATTGCGTGTTGGCATCGCCCGCGGTCGTCATGGTGTGGACGCCCTGCAGGAAGGTGACGTCGCCCTTGGGAAGCGGCGCCGGATCCCAGCGCAGCTGCGCGATCGGCAATTCGTATTCATGGCAGGGCGCGGTGCGCCAGAAGCCCATGTCCACCTTGGTGAAGCGGCCGGAATGCTTCACCGAGGGGCGGATGCGGTAGAGCCAGGAACGCTCGTTGGTGCCGCGCGGCGCCGTGAAGGGCGAACCGGAGAGCTGCTCGGCGTAGAGCCCGTAGGCGCAGCGCTGCGGCGAGTTGCGCCCGACCGGCAGCGCGCCGGGCAGCGCCTCGGTCTCAAAGCTGTTGCCGAAGCCGGACATGTAGCCCGGCGTGATCTGTGCAGCGCTGCGGCTGATGCTGTCAGGCGAGGTGTTGATATTCATGTCTATCCTCCTCCTTGCAGGGCCGCCCACATTTCGCGGTCGCGCGCATCGGTCCAGATCACGGGCTCGTCGATCCCGGATGCCTCGTCATATGCGCGCGAGACGTTGAACGGCAGGCAGTGTTCATAGATGGCGAATGTCGAAAACTTGGGATCCATCACCTCGCGCGTCGCAGCCATCGATTCCTTCAAGGTGCGGCCCTTGGCGACCGAGGTCTCGGCCGCACCGTAAAGGCTCGTGACGAAGTCGCGCGTCATCGCGACGGCATCGCGCACGGTCGATGTTCCCTTCAGCGCATCGCCGCGGCCGGGCGCGATGGCCTTCGGATTGAAAGCAAGGATCTCGTTCAGCGTCGCCGGCCATTCGCGCAAATAGGCATCGCCGCAATAGCAGGCGGAGTGATACTCGATGAGGTCACCCGACAACATCACCTCGGCATCCGGCACCCAGGCGACGATGTCGCCGGAGGTATGGCCCGCACCGAGCGACATCAGCCGCACCTCGCGCTTGCCGAGATAGATCGTCATGTCGGTCTCGAAGGTCAGCGTCGGCCAGGTCAGGCCGGGAATGCTCTTGGCGTCCTGAAACAGGCGCGGGAAACGGCCGTATTCGGAATCCCAATCCTGCTGGCCGCGCTCCTGAATCAGGCGATAGGTCTCCTGCGAAGCGACGATGCCCTGCGCCTTGTAGGCGGAGGCGCCGAGCACACGCACGGCGTGGTAATGCGACAGCACGACGTATTTGATCGGCTTGTCAGTGACGGTGCGTACGCGCTCGATCACCTTGTTTGCCATCGCGGGCGTGGCCTGTGCGTCGAACACCAGGCAACTGTCGTCGCCGACGACGACAGCCGTGTTCGGATCGCCCTCGGCGGTGAAGGCGTAGAGATCGGGGCCGATCTCGGAAAAGGTGACCTTCTTCTCCGCGAGATCCCCGGTCGATGCGAAACTGACGGTAGCCATTAATCGAATTTCCCTTGGAGCTTATTGTTGTTGCTGTTGCTGCTGCTGACCCGCGTCGAGCACGCGCCGCTTGGCGAGCGCGATGGCTTCCTTTAACACCTCGATGTCGCCGATATGGTTGGCGAGTACCAATACCAGCGCCGCGTCGAGATCGGCGCTCTCGGCGTCGCTGAGGCCGCGATGCGCCTCGACGATAATGCGGAAGGCGTCATCGGGCTTGACGAAGTTGGAGTCGGTCGAGAGCGGCATGCGGAAAACCTCAATTGAGCCCGCAGGCGCGTGCCAGCGCTGCATCGATCGCCGTGCGCGACGGCTGACGGAAGCGGGCGGTGACATAGCCGTCGGGCCGCAGCAGATAAGTGGCGCCCGGCCCGGCGTCGTAGCGCTTGCCGGCCAGACCCGCCGCGTCGATCAGGCCGCCGTCGCCGCCGACGCGGATCGTGCCGACGCCCTCGGGCGCATCGTCTGCCTTGCCATTGCCAAACGTCAGCAGCGTGAAGTGTGTTCCCTTGCGGATGAAAGCCTCGGTCAGGAACATCGGGTTGCCCGAGGGGTCGGCCACCGGCGCATCCGGCATCGACGTTCCCGGACGCGGACCGCCTCGCCAATCATCGGCATCGGGCGTGGACAGCGGCGTGTCGTACACCGACGGCACCGACAGCCTGCCGCCATTGACCATGCGCTTGCCGAACTCGGTTTCCTTCGCCAGCGACAACACCGCCCGGCGCAGCCGCGCTTCCTGCTCGGTGGCCGGCGCCATGAAATCGGTCGACCGCGTGGACTCGCGGATGTTCTCGTCCGCGGCCGCACTGCGTTCGGTGTGATAGGTTTCCAGCAGACTTTCCGGCGACGTCCCGCGGAGCACGCGGTCGAGCTTCCAGGCAATGTTCTCGGCGTCCTCCAGCCCGGAGTTGGCGCCGCGCGCACCGAACGGCGAAACCTGGTGCGCAGAATCGCCGGCAAAGATGACGCGGCCATGGACGAAACGGTCCATGCGCCGGCACTGGAACTTGTAGAGCGAGATCCACTCGAAATCGAACTTGTCATGCCCGAGCATGCGCGCGATGCGCGGCCGCACATTCTCCGGCTTCTTCTCGACGGTCGGATCGGAATCCGGATGCAGCTGCAGATCGATGCGCCAGGCATCGTCCGGCTGCTTGTGCAACAGCGCGGAGCGGCCGGCGTGGAACGGCGGATCGAACCAGAACCAGCGCTCGGTCGGGAAGGCCGCCGTCATCTTGACGTCGGCGATCAGGAACTGGTCTTC
>DATEJC010000451.1:0-2401 GCA_035278345.1 Bradyrhizobium sp.
GCTCGATACCAAGGAGCGGCTGCCCTGGGCTGGCCATACCGCGCGGCATGCCTTGGGTGAAATGTACGAGCTGATCAAGCGCAACAAGACCACGCTGGTGTTCGTCAACACCCGCAGCCAGGCCGAAATGCTGTTCCAGGATTTCTGGCGCATGAACGACGATGGCCTTGCCATCGCGCTGCATCACGGCTCGCTCGATGTCGCCCAGCGCCGCAAGGTCGAGGACGCCATGGCCGCCGGCAAGCTGCGCGGCGTGGTCTGCACCTCCTCGCTCGACCTCGGCATCGACTGGGGCGACATCGATCTCGTCATCAATGTCGGCGCGCCGAAGGGTGCCTCGCGCCTGATGCAACGGATCGGCCGCGCCAATCACCGCCTCGACGAGCCCTCGCGCGCGGTGCTGATCCCGGCCAATCGCTTCGAGGTGCTGGAATGCGCCGTCGCCATCGATGCCATCGCCGAGAATGCGCAGGACACCCCGCCACTGCGAACCGGCGCGCTCGACGTGCTGGCGCAGCATGTGCTGGGGTGCGCCTGCGGTGAGCCGTTTCTCGCCGACGAGCTCTATGAGGAAATCATCACATCGGCGATGTACGCCGATCTTTCCCGCGCCGATTTCGACGACATCATCGATTTCGTCGCCACGGGCGGCTATGCGCTGAAGACCTATGAACGCTTTGCCCGCATCAAGCAGGACAAGCAGGGCAAATGGCGCGTCGCCAATCCCCGCGTGCGGCAGAGCTATCGACTCAATGTCGGCACCATCGTCGAGGAGGCGATGCTGAAGGTGAAGCTGGTGCGCTCGCGCGGCGGCGGAGGCGGCCACACCGGCATGATCGGCCGTGGCGGCAAGATTCTCGGCGAGATCGAGGAATATTTTATCGAAGGCCTCGTCATCGGCGATACCTTTGTGTTTTCAGGCGAAGTCGTGCGCTACGAGGCGCTGGTCGAAGACCAGGTCTACGTCTCGCGCGCCAATGACAAGGACGCCAAGGTGCCGGCCTATGCCGGCGGCAAGTTCCCGCTCTCGACGTATCTCGCCGAACGCGTGCGCAAATTGCTGGACGACCGCCGTCAATGGAACGCGCTGCCCGAACAGGTGCGCGACTGGCTGTCGCTGCAGCGGAATTTCTCCCGCGTCCCCGCCGTGCGCGAGCTCCTGATCGAGACCTTTCCGCGCGGCGGCAAGCACTACATGGTCTGCTATCCCTTCGAGGGCCGCCTCGCGCACCAGACGCTCGGCATGCTGCTGACGCGCCGGCTGGAGCGCGCCCGCGCCCGGCCGCTCGGTTTCGTCGCCAATGAATACGCGCTGGCGATCTGGGGCCTCGGCGACATCTCTTTTATGGTCCGTCATGGCAAGATCGATTTCGCCAATCTCTTTGCGCCGGACATGCTCGGCGACGATCTCGAGGCGTGGCTCGCCGAGTCAGCCTTGATGAAGCGCATGTTTCGCAATTGCGCGCTGATTTCCGGCCTGATCCCGCGCCGCTTCACCGGCGAGGAGAAGAGCCGCCGCCAGGTGCTGTTCTCGACCGATCTCGTCTATGACGTGCTGCGCAAGCACCAGGCCGACCACGTGCTCTTGCGCGCCGCCCGCGCCGACGCCGCCACGGGCCTGCTCGACCTCAAGCGATTGGGTGATATGCTCGCGCGAATCCAGGGACGAATCACCCATCGGGAACTCGATCACGTTTCGCCGCTCGCGGTGCCTGTGATGCTGGAAATCGGCCGCGAATCCGTTTACGGCGAGGCGGCCGACGAGCTCCTGGCGGAAGCCGCCGACGAGCTTGTGCGGGAAGCGATGAGTTAGGAATGCAAGTGTTGCGCGCGATTGCCACCACATCGTCATGCCCGGGCTTGTCCCGGGCATCCACGTCTTTCTTGCCGCAAGAACGTGGATGGCCGGGACAAGCCCGGCCATGACGAAGAATGTTGCATTCTCGGTTGCCATCACGAGCGACATTGACGTTGCAAGCGTCTCCCTCATCGCCGATCTCTCCGGCGCGCTCTATTGGGAAGCGCAGCGCCTGCTCGTCGTCTCCGATCTGCACCTTGAAAAAGGCTCGAGCTTCGCCGCGCGCGGCGTGCTGCTGCCGCCCTACGACACCGCCGCGACGCTCTCGCGCCTTGCCGCCGTGATTGCCCGCCACGATCCGCGCATGGTGATCGCGCTCGGCGACAGTTTTCACGATCGCGATGCACATCAACGTCTCTCTGGCCCCGACCGCGATGCCATCACGGCGATGCAGGCGGGCAGGGACTGGATCTGGATCGCAGGCAATCACGACCCGGCGCTGACGTCCGATCTCGGCGGCGTCATCGCCAGCGAAGTCTGCATCGGCCCGATCGCCTTCCGCCACGAACCGTCAGGCGCATTCGGCGAGATCGCCGGCCATCT
>DATEJC010000452.1:0-4602 GCA_035278345.1 Bradyrhizobium sp.
GGCGTGTCATCGATGCGCCGGAAGAGCGGGAGATATCCCAATGCCAGGAACACCGGGATCGACAGGGTCGGCCATGCCCCGACGAACGTGCCATGCGCCAGCCCCCAGAGGTGGAAGGTCGGCCAGCTCAGCGCGGTCCAGGCAAAACCAAGCGGCCACATCAGCAAGTAGCCGGCCACGATGGCGATCACGCTTCGAATGAAAGTCCGCATGGAGCTTTCAACCACTCGATCCTCATGGTGAGGAGGCGCGCCAGCGCCGTCTCGAACCATGTGGCCCGGTTTGTCTCATCCTTCGAGACGCCGCTTCGCGGCTCCTCAGGATGAGGAATCTTCATCAGTCATCAAACATCGGCGGCGGCTTGAAGCCGCCGAATTCGCGCTCGATCAACTCGGCAAGTTTTATTGTCGTTCGATCCTCCAGCCACGGGCCGACGATCTGCACGCCGACGGGCAAGCCCTCCGGCGAGAAGCCGGTCGGGATCGCGGTGGAAGGCAGGCCCGGCAACGTGGCGATGCCCGGCCAGGACAACTGGTCCGGATAGACATAGGGCTGGCCGTCGATATGGATGCGGCGGCTTTCCTGCTCGGGCGAATGGTCGTGCTTGTAGGCCGGCGTCGGCATGATCGGGCAGATGACCGCGTCATATTGCTTGAACAGCTCGCGCCATTGCGCGCGCAGCCGCGCGCGGGCGGCGTCGGCCATCACCCAGTCGCGATGGTTCATCGCCGTGCCGCGCAGCCGCTCGGCGCCAAGACTGGTATCGCCGGGCGGAATCGTTTGTGCGGCCGCATGCGCGCCTGCATAGACGTCGGGCGGAAATGACACCGCCAGGAATGACATCAGCATCCGCATATACAGCCGCGTGGAGTCGGCGAAGTCGGGCAACAGTGCCGAGTGCCGTTCGATCTTGACGCCGGCCCTGTCGAGATTGGCCGCGAGTTTCTCGATCGAACCGCGCACGACCATATCCGTCGGCATGACGGGATCGGTATCGACCAGGACAACGCGAAAATCCCTCAAGGCATTGTGGCGCGGCGCCGGAAGTTCGAGCCGATAGGCCTTGCCGGCTTCCAGCGGATCGGGGCCGGCCATGACATCGAGCAACAACGACAGATCGGCGGCGCAACGCGCCATCGGGCCGATCACGGCCAAATCGCGATCGAGCGGCAGCGGCGGGAAGGGCGGTGGCGTGTGGCCGCGCGAGGGCACCAGCGCGTAGGTCGGCTTGTGCGCATAGACACCGCAGTGAAACGCCGGGACGCGCAGCGAGCCACCGATGTCGCTACCGAGCGACAGCGGCCCGTAGCCTGCCGCCAGCGCGGCCGACGATCCGCCCGAGGAGCCGCCCGGCGTGCGGCCGAGATCGTAGGGATTGTTGGTGACGCCGTAGATGTCGTTGTAGCTCTGCCAGTCGCCGAGCCCGAGCGGCACGTTGGTCTTGCCGAGGATGACGCCGCCGGCGTCCTTCACGCGCGTGATCGAGAGCGCATCCTCGCCGGGCACGAAATTCTTCTGTTGCGGAATGCCCCAGGTCGTGGGGAGGCCTGCGATGTTGAAGGATTCCTTCACGGTAAGGGGAATGCCGAGCAGGGCTCGGCTCTCGCCGCGGGCCAGTGCCGCATCGGCCTCGCGCGCAGCTTCCAGGCCGCGATCGAAGTCGCGCACGCAGATCGCATTGATCTTTGCATCGTGCCGCTCGATGCGGGCAATTGCGTCCTTTGCCAGTTCGACCGCAGATACTTTTTTCGCCGCTAGCGCTGTCGACAGGTTGGTAGCGGTCTGAAAACTCCATTGCGACTTGGCCAAGGCCTTCTCCTGGTTCCTTGTTGGCGTCGATGATGCGCAGTTTGCGCGCGCCTCGCAAGACGGATGGTTGCCGCCATCAAATCATCGTGCGAGCTCGCGCGGTCTTGTAGATGTCGCGAGGCCGCGTCGCTTGACCGCAATTGCCGTCTTGGCAGCAGATGTCAGTGGCAGCCTTTTGGTTTGAGCATGATTTCTTCCGAAAACCGGTGCCCACTTTTCGGAATCATGCTCATGCCGCGCCGATCAGAATGCCGACCCCGAGCACGATGGCGCCGCCGAGCACGATCTGGAACACCGCCTGCAGGAACGGTGTGTCCATGTAGCGTGCGCGGATGAAGGCGATGGCCCACAGTTCGAAGAACACGATGACGCAGGCAATAACTGTGGCGATCCAGAATGCGTTCGCCCAGGTATCCGGAACGAGATAAGGCAGGGTGTGGCCGATGCCGCCGACCGTTGTCATCAACCCGCAGGTGATGCCGCGCAGCCACGGCGAGCCGCGTCCGGTCAGCGAGCCGTCGTCCGACAGCGCCTCGGCAAAGCCCATGCTGATGCCGGCGCCGATCGAGGCGGCAAGGCCGACGAGAAAGGTCTGCCAGTTCTGATGCGTGGCGAAGGCCGCCGCAAACAGCGGCGCCAGCGTCGAGACCGAGCCGTCCATCAGGCCGGCCAGGCCCGGCTGGACATATTGCAGCACGAACATGCGCCGCCGCGTCTTGTCTTCCGCGGCGCGCACGTCGGGCTTCAGAATCTGATCGGTCAGCTTGGCGGCGAGGTTCTCATGGCCCTTTTCGATCTCCGCGAGATCGCCGAGCAACCTGCGGACGTTGACGTCCTTGGCATGTTCGGCGGCCTTCGCGTAGAAGCGCTCCGCCTGAAACTCCATCGTCTCGACCTCCTTGCGGATGGTATCGAGCGACAGGTTCTTGGTGAGCCAGATCGGCCGGCGGCGCAGGAAGCCCTTCACGTCCTCGCGGCGGATCGGCGGAAGATTTTGACCGAAGCGCTGCTGGTACATTTCGAGCAGCATGTGGCGATGCCGCTTCTCCTCCTCCGCCATCTCCTCGAACAGCTTCGCCGAGTCCGGATAACGCTCGGCGAGGTCTTCCGCGAAGCTCATGTAGATGCGGCTGTCTTCCTCTTCTGACGAGATCGCGACAGCCAGCACTTCGCGCTCGGTGAGATCAGCGAAATTCTTCACGGCGGCAGCCCTGTGAACACTTTAGAATTATTCTAAAGTAGTTATAGGCTGGCCACGAAGCCGGGTCAATTGTCAGCCGCGACCGCCTGCATCGTGCAGGAATGCGAGCAGCAGCCGCGAGACTTCCGCCGGCTGCTCCTGCTGCACCCAATGTCCGGCGCCATCGACGAGGTGACAGCCGATCATGTTGGTGCAGGCCTTGGTCTGCATCGCCTCGAACACGCCGGGTCGCTGGTAGGTGCCCCAATCCTGCTTGCCGGAGATGAAGGCCGAGGGCACGTCGATGGTGCGGCCCGACCAGGTCTGCAGCTCCCCGGTGAACGCGCCCGAGGTGCCGCAGCGATACCATTGCAGTCCGCCCTGGAATCCGTTGCGCTGATACTCGGCGGCATAGAAGGCAAGCTCGCTGTCGGGCAGCCATTTGTTGGCGGCGATTTCCGCGGCCGACGGCATTTCCTTTGCGACGGTGGCCGCCATGTCTTCGGCAAGGTCCATGATGTAGTAGGTCGGCAATTTGGCGAGCTCGCCCGCCGACCACGACTTCAGCGGATAAGGCGCGTTGGCCTTCCAGTCGGCGCTCTTGTGATGGTAATAGGCGCGCATGAAGTCGTGCACGCCCTGCGGCGCCTTGTGCATGTCGGCGTTGGCTTCGCGTGTCGAGTAGTACCATTGGTAATGCTTGCGCGGGCGCGGCAGTGCGGCGAGGTCGCGATGCACCGGGTCTTCGGCCGCGGGTTTTGCCGGACGATCAGCCGTGTTGAACGGCAGCGCGGGCACGCCGCCGAACGGCGCGCTCATCATCACGACCGAGCGGAACACGTCGGGCCGGATCAGCGCGCACCACGCGGCAACCGAGCTTCCGAAGTCGTGCCCGATCACGGCATCGACGGATCGGTAGCCGAACGCGTACACCAGTCCGAGCGCATCGCGCACGAGATTGGGCAGACGGAAGGAAGCGAGATCGCCGTCATAATCCGGGTCCCAGCCGGTGGTGCGGCCATAGCCGCGTTGATCCGGCGCGATGACGTGATAGCCGGCCTCTGCAAGCACGGGCATCACCTTGCGCCAGCTGTAAGCGAGTTCAGGGAAGCCGTGCAGCAGGAGCAGGCACGGGCGGCCGCGCGTCTCGAAGCCGGCTTCGAGCACATGCATGCGCAGGCCGTTGATGTTTTCGACGTAGCGCGAGCGGATGGATGCGGGGAGCGGGATGGTAGGAGGATCAGCGCTCATGACACTTTCGCCGGGACAGAAAAGCTCGACCCACTCATTACACAGAATTTTATGGATTTTCGACAATCTTGGGTAGGCCGCGCACGCGTATCCTCAGCGCCGCACAAGCTTTGGTCAGAATATGAAATCGATTGATGATATTCCCTATGCGATTCTGGGAGCAGGCGTTGCAGCGGCGTGCTCCCTGTTGGGAAACGCCTTCACCTATCAATTTCTCTGGCAGTTGTGGCTGGCGCCTGTCGTTGGTGGCGCACTTGGATTTGCAGCCGGCGCCATGACGTTGAGAAGCCGGAAATTGTCATTCACCGCGACCTTGGGTGAATTCAAGACCGCAAATTCGATAGAAAAGTGAGTGGCGCGCT
>DATEJC010000453.1:0-3632 GCA_035278345.1 Bradyrhizobium sp.
CCGACGCCGGTCTCGCCGACGAACATGTGATGCGCTTCCTCGGTCAGCATGAAGCGGCAGGTGCGCGACAGCGGATCGAAGCCGGATTGCGCCAGGCTCTCGAGCTGCATCTTGCCGTCGCGGTCGGTGAAGTAGGTGAACATGAAGAACGACAGCCAGTCCGGCGTCGCTTCGTTGAAGGCCCCTAACATGCGCGGCGCGTCGGCATCGCCCGAGCGGCGGCGCAGCAAATCATCGGCTTCTTCGCGGCCGTCGCGGCCGAAATATTTCTGCAGCAGATACACCATCGCCCAGAGATGGCGGCCTTCCTCGACATTGACCTGGAACAGGTTGCGCATGTCGTAGAGCGAGGGCGCAGTCTTGCCGAGATGGCGTTGCTGCTCGACGGAGGCAGGCTCGGTGTCGCCCTGGATCACGACGAGGCGGCGCAGCATGGCGCGGTATTCGCCGGGCACTTCCTGCCAGGCCTTCTCACCCAAGTGCTGGCCGAAATTGACCTTGCGCTCGGGATCCTGCGGCGCGAGCAACACGCCCCAGCGATATTCGGGCATGCGGACATAGTCGAACTTGGCCCAGCCCTTGGGATCGACGCTGACGGCGGTGCGCAGATAAACCAGCGACTCCTGGAAGCCCTCCGGGCCCATGTCGTTCCACCAGTCGAGATAGCCGGGATGCCATCCTTCCAGCGCCTTGAGCACCTGGCGGTCTTCGGTGAGGTTCACGTTGTTGGGAATCTTGGTCGAGTAATCGACGTTCGTGAGGTTCATGGCGGGTCTCCCGTGCTGGAGCGAATGCGTTTGGCGGCGAAATAGCTGACGGCGAGACGCGAATGGATTCGCTACTCGCCACTCCCTGTTCGCTACACCCGTGTCATATCGAACTGCGCCTTCTGGCCGGTGCCGTAGCGGCGCAGCGCGCCCTCCTCGCCAACCGCATTGGGTCGCTGGAAGATCCAGTTCTGCCATGCGGTGAGGCGGGCGAAGATTTTGGATTCCATGGTCTCGGGACCGACGAAGCGAAGGTTCGCTTCCATGCCGGTGAGGCCGTCGGGCGAGAAGGAGGTGCGTTCCTCGAAGAACACGCGCACCTCGTCGTCCCAGTCGATGTCGTCGAGCGCGAAGGTGACGAGACCGAGCTCCTCGGCTTCCTCGGCATCGACCGCCTCGCCGATCTTGGCCTTGGCGCGTTCGAGGTCGGCCGGATCGGCCTGGAAGCGCGATTGGAGGCGCGTGAGGCCGTGGCTCATCGGATAAGGACCGAAGTTCATGGCAGACAGCGTGATCTGCGGCGCGGGGCGGTTGTCGCCCTGGCGCGAGCCGATCAGCATGTAGGAGCGGTCGGCGGCGAACACCAGTTCGGCGAGCGTGCCGACGAAGCAGGAGCCGGGCTCGACCAGCGTCACCAGCGTGCGCGAGGTGACGTCGATGCGCTTGAGCACGCGCTTCCAGTAGTGCCTGATCTCGTTGACCAGCCAGTGCGACTTGTTGGCGTCAAGGAACGCATCGCAGGCCAGCACATTGGCGGCCTCGCCATGCGACTTGAAGACCAGCATGGCGATCCCGAGTTCGTTGATGCGCAAATGCAGGATGGCATCGTCAAGCTCGCGCGCGACTTGCAGCGGCCAGAACGCGGCGCCCTGCGCGATCATGCCGTCGACGTCGGCCGGCGGAGCCGCATCGGGCGCTGCAATCGTGATGGTGGCGATGCGCTGCTCGCGATTGATGTCGACGCTGACGAAGCCGTAGCGAAGACCATTGGCATCGACGGTGCGCTTCAGCGGCGCCAGCTGAACGCCCTTGCCGTTGCCGTTGCGCGGCGATTTCGCCGCGAATTCCCTGGCGCGGTCGGCGATTTTGGTTTCGAGCTTGCTGTTGGGCGCGATCTCGTCGACCAGGCGCCATGCGACCGCGCGCTTGCCCTTGATGCCTTCCTCGATGGTGCAAAAGAAGTCGGCGTGGTCGCGGCGCACCTTGCGCTTGTCGACGACGCGGGTCAGTCCGCCGGTGCCCGGCAGCACCGCCAGCAGCGGCACTTCTGGAAGCGCGACCGCAGCAGAGCCGTCATCGGCCATGATGATGTGATCGGTGGCAAGTGCCAGCTCATAGCCGCCGCCGGCGGCGGTGCCGTTGACCACGGTGATGAAGCGCTGGCCGGAATTTTCCGAGGAATCCTCGATGCCGTTGCGGGTCTCGTTGGTGAACTTGCAGAAGTTGACCTTGTGGGCGTGGGTGGAGCCCGCGAGCATGCGGATATTGGCGCCGGCGCAGAACACGCGGTTCTTGCCCGAGCGCACCACCACGACCTTCACCTCGGGATGCTCGAAGCGCAGCCGCTGCACGGCATCGGCCAGTTCAATATCGACGCCGAGGTCGTAGGAATTGAGCTTGAGCTGGTAGCCCTCGAACAGGCCGCCGTTCTCGTCGACGTCCATGGTGAGGGTTGCGATGTCACCTGACACATCGAGCTTCCAGTGCTTGTAGCGCGACGGATCGGTCTGAAAATCGATGTATTTCGCGCCGCCTGCGAGCACGCGATCTTCGCCGGCCATGGGCCTCACCCCTAGTGCGTTGTGTTAATCGTTACATGCACAATAATGCATGTTTTTGGACGCGTCTAGTCCAAAAATAGAAAATATGCACTTTGGTTCATGTTCGGCCGATGGCGGAAAAGGCCACCCAATCGGCCTTGGAGAGCTCGGATTTGGCCATTTTGGCCTTTAGCAGCGTCGCGAACTCGGCGGTCGGAAAGCCGTCGGCAAAGCCGTCGCCCGCCCCCGCCGCCTTGCGGGCCGAGAGCGTGTTGAGTTCAGCCAGCGCCTCGCCGAACAGCCGGCTTGCTGCGTGCGGCTTCTGCATGCGCAGCCGCAAATTCGCGTTGGCGAGCAGGATGCAGGCGCGCAGCAAAATGCGCTCGCGTCCGCCTTGCGGAGCTGCGGCCCACACCGCTTCCAGCACTTCCTGCGATTCCCAGAAGTAGCCGCGGTCGTTCAGCATCATGCCGTAACGAAGCGCCGGATGCCGTGCCGGCACGTAGTCGCCGAAGCGCGAGGGCACCAGCGATTTCGCCTTCCACAGCGTGTCGTGATCGGCGTCGTCCTCGGTCATCTCGCCGGGGACGTAGGCCCATTGCGGCAATGGCAGATTTTGCGAGGAAGGCGGTTGCGTGTTCATCGACGCAGCCCGTGGAGAAATGCGTCAGGCGGCCCGACCTTGCGAGCCTTCGTCGCGCAACACCGCGCTTGCGAACTCCGTGATCGCAACAAGCGTCGCCCCCGGCGCTTCCCGATGCGGCGAATGGCCTGCCCCCGGGACTTCGGTCACATCGACGGGACAATAGCATTCTTTGCGTGCGATCTCGACCTGCCGCATGGTGCCGTACTGGTCGCACTCGCCCTGGATGATCGCGACGGGCACGCGGATATAGACGAGATACTCGGAAATATCCCACTCGCGGAATTTCGGATCGAGCCAGGCGCCGTTCCAGCCGTAGAAGGCGTTGTTCACATCCTTGTGCCAGCGCGCGAGCTTGGCCTTCAGGTCTGACGTCTCGTAGGCGGTCTTGATCTCGGCGATGGATTTCACCGAGATGTCCTCGACGATGAAATGCGGCGCGATCAGCACAATGCCCTTCAC
>DATEJC010000454.1:0-5861 GCA_035278345.1 Bradyrhizobium sp.
ATCTCCTCGCAGGCTTTGCCGGTGCGGTTATTGATCCGGAACGCCCACCAGATCGCGAGCACGTCGAGGCCGAAGAAGCCGAGCACCGGCCAGGCGCCCATCATCAGAAACACCATGCCGGCGATGAAGCTGATCGCGCAGATAAAGCCCATCAGCACCAGAAATCCGGTGCGGCCCAGCGAGCGGTGCGGCGTCAGCAGCGCGGAAAACAATTCCGGCTGTGGAAGCTCCGGCTCAAATGCGTTGCTGCCATCGGTCATGGCCTGCCAGTATACGCCGATCATGGCCAAAATCACCCGCAAGGCGCGAGCCAGGACGAAGCCCGCCAAGCCCGCGCCCAAAAAGTCCGCCAAAACGAGGCCTTCCCAAAAGCCATCCAAGCCAAAGCCGTGGACGGCGGCCGAGGTGTACGAGGCGTTTAGCCGGTTCCGCAAGGCGAACCCGGAGCCGAAGGGCGAGTTGGAACATCTCAATCCCTACACGCTGCTCGTTGCGGTCGTGCTGTCCGCGCAGGCCACCGATGCCGGCGTCAACAAGGCAACGCGCGCCCTGTTTGCCGTCGCCGACACGCCGCAAAAAATGCTCGACCTCGGCGAGGAAAAGCTGCGCGACTACATCAAGACCATCGGCCTCTACCGCAACAAGGCAAAGAACGTCATCGCGCTGTCGGAGAAGCTGCTTGCCGAATTCGGCGGCCAGGTGCCGCGCACCCGCGCCGAGATCGAATCACTGCCGGGCGCCGGCCGCAAGACTGCAAATGTCGTGCTCAACATGGCCTATGGCGAACACACCATGGCGGTTGATACGCACGTCTTCCGCGTCGGCAATCGCACCGGGCTCGCGCCGGGCAAGACGCCGCTGGAAGTGGAGCTCGGGCTGGAGAAGGTGATCCCGTCCGAATTCATGCTGCACGCGCATCACTGGCTGATCCTGCACGGCCGCTATACCTGCCTGGCCCGCGGTCCGCGCTGCGAAGTTTGCCTGATCAACGATCTCTGCCGCTGGCCTGAGAAGACGGTGTAGCCTCACTGCGCGTCTATCCCGCCGTCATTGCGAGCGAAGCGAAGCAATCCAGCTTTGCCACAGCAAAGAAAGCTGGATTGCTTCGTCGCTATCGCTCCTCGCAATGACGGAAATAGTGCTGTGCACTTACACCGGCACGCCGCCCTTTCGCACGGGCTCGATCAGCTCCGGTCGCGGACCCGACAGGCGCTTGTGCATGTGGACCATGAAGGCCATGCCGAACAGCGGCGTCGCGAGGTTGACGATCGGAATCGAGACGAACGCAGCGATGAAGAGGCCCGCGGTGAAGACGGTCGCCGCGTGATACTTGCGCATCGCCTTGGCCTCCGCCGGCGAGCGGAAGCGCATGGCGGCGAGCTCAAAGTATTCGCGGCCGAGCAGCCAGGCGGTGGCGATGAAGAAGATCAAAAAGCCCGCGCCCGCGAACAGCACGAAAGGCAACGCGATCAGGTAAACCAGCACGGTAAGGAGCGCCGTCTTGATGCCCTCGGGGATCGCGACGCCCATCGGCAGCGCCACGCCGGGCTGCTCGGCCGGATAGTGCCCGCGCTCGACATGGTCGGCGATCTCGTCGACGAACAGGCTCGCCACCAGCGAGGTGATCGCCGGCATCAGGAAAATGCCGCCAAGCACGATGCCAAGCCCTGCGGCGATCGAAACGATCCAGGCGAGGATATTGATCGAGGTGTGGAAGCTCGGCCCGAGCACGGCCTCCAGCCAGACCTCGCCACTGGTGGCGAACCAGCTGAGCAGCCGCTGCAGGCCGACGGCGAGCACGGTGATCAGCACCAGCGCAAGCCCGATCGAGCGCCACAGGATCGAGCGCATCGGCGGCGACAGGATTTGCGAAAGCGCCTTGATGGCGGCGTCCAACATGGCAGTCCAACCTCTCCAGGGCAAAAATCACCCGCGACAGGTAGAGATCGCCGGGCCCTACGGCAAGGGCGCTGTTCCCCATGCGTTTGCGCGGATGGAATATGTTTTGAAGCCCTGTCTCACGAGCGTATTCTGGGCTTCAATGAACGTGCGCTGAACAGGGAGAAGCCGATGGCCGGGACGGAATTGCCGCTTGCGGGCGTGAGGGTCATCGAGATGACCCACATGGTGATGGGTCCGACCTGCGGCATGATCCTGGCGCAGCTGGGCGCCGACGTGATCAAGGTCGAGCCGCCGGCCGGCGACAAGACGCGCAGCCTTGGCGGCATGGGCGTCTCGTTCTTCCCGCTGTTCAACCGTGGCAAGCGCAGCGTGGTGCTGGATTTTGCCAAGGCCGAAGACCGCGACACCATGCATCGCCTGCTCGCGACATCAGACGTGTTCGTCGAGAATTTTCGCGACGGGCAGCTGGAGAAGCAAGGTCTCGGCCCGGACGAACTGCGCAAGCGCTACCCGCATCTGATTGTCTGCGGTCACAAGGGATTCTTGTCCGGCCCCTACGAGCACCGTCCCGCGCTCGACGAGGTCGTGCAGATGATGTCGGGCCTCGCCGCCATGACCGGCACCCGCGACAAGCCGCAGCGCGTCGGCTCCTCCGCCAACGACATCATGGGCGGCATGTTCGGCGCGATCTCGATTTTGGCCGCGCTCTATCAAAAGCGCGGCGGCGCCAAGGACGGCGCCGACATCCGCATCGGCCTGTTCGAGAACTGCCTGTTTCTTGTCGCCCAGCACATGGTCGAATACGAAATGACCGGCAACAAGCCGCGCTCGATGCCGGAGCGCGAGCATGCCTGGCCGATCTACGATATTTTCGATACCGCCGGCGAAGAGCGCATTTTCATTGGCGTCGTCACGGAAGGCCACTGGCAGGCGTTCTGCAAGGAGTTCGGGCTGCAGGAATTTCTGGAGGATCCCGCGCTGCGCAGCACGACCGACCGCATCCTCGCGCGCTCGCGCATCATTCCCCGCGTGGCGCAGGAGATCAAACGCTGGAATGTCGCCGAGCTCTCCGAGCGGCTCGACCTGCTCAACATCTGCTTCTCGCCAATCAACCGGCCTGAGGATTTGCTCAGCGACCCGCACGTGCTGCGCCCGGGCGGGCTCGTCAACAACGTCAATGCCGACGGCAAACCGTTCCGCGTCCCCGCACTGCCGGTCGAATGGAACGGCGGCAATGTGGGCGAGGGGCTGAAGGTCGCGCCGCTCGGCGCCGATACCGCCGCCGTCCGTGCCGAACTGAACAACCAAAAATCCACCGACAACGCCGCGTGAGGTTTCCATGACCCGCTATCAGGACATCTATCCGAGCAACCGCGTCATCCTGCGCGAAGTAGGCCTTCGCGACGGTCTGCAGCTTGTCAAGAAGTTTCCCTCCACCGCCGCCAAGCAGCAATGGATCCGCGATGAATACGCGGCAGGCGTCCGGCATTTCGAGGTCGGCTCGTTCCTGCCGGCAAAGACTTTCCCGCAATTCGTCGATGTCCGCGAGATCGTCGCGACGATTGCCGCATTGCCGGGCGCGCATGGCGTTGCGCTCGCGCTGAACGAGCGCGGCGTCAATGAGGCGCTGGAGAGCGGCGTTGCCGAGATCGCCTCGGTGGTATCGGCGACCGAAGAGCACAGCCAGGCTAACGCCAACCGTTCGCGCGAATCCGCCATCGCCAACATCAAGCGAATGGTCGAGCTGCGCAACGCCAGCGCGCACAAGCCTGTGGTCAATGGCGCGATATCGATGGCGCTGGGCTGCTCCATCACCGGCGACGTCGATCCCAACGAGGTGATCCGTATCGCCGAAAAACTCTACGAGGCCGGCGTCGACATGGTTGCGGTCGCCGACACGGTTGGTTACGCAGGGCCCAAGCAGGTCGGCGATCTCACCAAGGCCGTGGTGAAGATCGCGGGCAACAAGCCGGTCTGTGTGCATCTGCACGATACCCGCGGCATGGGTATCGCCAATGCTTCCGCGGCGCTCGATGCCGGCGCGCGCGTGCTCGATGGCTCGCTTGGTGGCCTCGGCGGCTGTCCGTTCGCGCCCGGCGCGACCGGCAACGTCGTGTTCGAGGATCTGGTGTTCCTGTGCGAGAGCAAGGGCTTTCCGACCGGCATCGATCTGGAGAAGCTGATCGCGGTGCGTTCGATCCTGCGCGCGGAGATGCCAAACGAGCCGCTTTATGGCGGACTCGCGCGCGCAGGGCTTCCTTGCGGCACGGCTGCGAAGGCGGCCTGACCTTCGCGACGTCCTTTAGTCGAGCCGCGTCACGCGCAGCCGCAGTGCATTGCCGACCACGCTGACCGACGACAGCGCCATCGCTGCCGCCGCGATGATCGGCGACAGCAACAGGCCAAAGGCCGGATACAGGATGCCGGCGGCAATCGGAATGCCGGCGGCGTTGTAGATGAACGCGAAGAACAGGTTCTGCCTGATGTTGCGCATGGTGGCCTGCGACAGCTTTCGCGCGCGGACGATGCCGCCGAGATCGCCCTTCAGCAGCGTGACGCCGGCGCTTTCCATCGCGACGTCCGTGCCGGTGCCCATGGCGATGCCGACTTCGGCCGCCGCCAGTGCCGGCGCGTCGTTAACGCCATCGCCAGCCATCGCAACGATCTTTCCTGCCCTCTGCAATTTGGCGACAACAGCGCTCTTCTGATCCGGCAGCACTTCGGCTTCCACATCTGCAATGCCGAGTTTTCGTGCGACGGCTTGCGCGGTGGTGCTGTTGTCGCCGGTCAGCATGATGACCTTGATGCCTTCGGCCGCAAGCGCCTTCAGCGCGTCCGGCGTCGACGCCTTCACGGGGTCGGCAACCGCGAACAGGCCGGCGAGCTTGCCGTCGATGGCAACGTTGATGACGGTGGCGCCGTCGCTGCGTAGCTGCTCGCTCTCGGCATCCAGCGCCCCCGTGGCCACGCCGATGGAAGCGAGATATTTCGCATTGCCCAGCGCAATGGTCTTGCCATCGACCTTGCCGATCGCACCCTTGCCGGTCGGAGAGTCGAAATCCTCCACCCTGCCGAGCGCAAGCGAACGTTCCTTCGCCGCCCGCACGATCGCATCCGCCAGCGGATGCTCGCTCGCCTGCTCGACACCGGCAGCCAGCCGCAGGATGTCGCCCTCCTCGAAACCGTCGGTGGGCACGATGGCCACCAGCTTCGGCTTGCCTTCGGTCAGCGTGCCGGTCTTGTCGACCACCAGCGTATCGATCCGCTCCATACGTTCCAGCGCTTCGGCGTTCTTGATCAGCACGCCGGCCTGTGCGCCGCGGCCGACGCCGACCATGATCGACATCGGGGTCGCGAGCCCCAATGCGCAGGGGCACGCGATGATCAGCACGCTCACGGCGGCGACCAGGCCGAACGCCATCCGCGGTTCCGGCCCGAACCAGGCCCAGGCCGCGAAGGCCGCAATGGCAACCACGATCACGGTGGGCACGAACCAGCCTGCAACCTGATCGGCCAGCCGCTGGATCGGCGCCCGCGAGCGTTGCGCGTCCGCCACCATCTGCACGATCTGCGACAGCAGCGTATCGCGCCCGACCTTGTCGGCACGCATCACGAAGCCGCCGGACTGATTGAGCGTGCCCGCGATCACCCGCGCGCCCGCTTCCTTGGTCACCGGCATGGATTCGCCCGTGACCAGCGATTCATCGAGCGAGGAGCGGCCCTCCAGGATGGCGCCGTCCACTGGCACCTTCTCGCCGGGGCGCACGCGCAGCCTGTCGCCGACGGCGAGGCTTTCGATCTCGACCTCATGCTCGTGACCGTCATCGCCGATCCGCCGCGCGGTCTTCGGCGCGAGCTGCAGCAGCGCCTTGATCGCGCCGGAGGTCGCCTCGCGCGCGCGCAGCTCCAGCACCTGGCCGAGCAGGACCAGCACGGTAATGACGGCAGCCGCCTCGAAA
>DATEJC010000455.1:0-3680 GCA_035278345.1 Bradyrhizobium sp.
GCAGCACCGTGTGCAATGGGTAGTAGAAGAACGCACACGGATTAGACAGGTACAGCCGAGACATCCCGGCTTTCCCCGCGCAATGGCTTTACGGCTTACTTCGTGCTCTCCCCGGTGAGCGGCCTTTTTGTCACCGTTGCCAACCCCGCACAGGCGGGGCGGATAGACGCCAGGGTCGCGGCGCCAGGACCACACGACTTCGCCGTACGCCGCGGCGTTTTCGTCCGGCGAGAAACCCCGCCTGACGCCGCAAGCGTCCATCGCAACCCGCACCACGTTCCGTGACGATCGCGAAACGCCCCTTTGGTGGCACGGGCTGGACGGATCAATACCGCAAATCGGAATTCTGGTAAAGAGAATTATTTTCGATCCGGGGACTTGACAGCTTTTTTGGTGATTTGCCCGTCGGGCAGGAACGGCAGCTCCCCCTACCGGTCCGCAATCAGCAGTCCGCGCCGCAGCGTTTCGGCGGCATGCAGCTTCGGCGCCAGCGCGGTCAATCGCTGGACCGCCTCGAGTTTCAGGCTGCCGTCGTCCTGCTGGCTGAGCCACGCGGCCTTGATGAACTGATCGGCCTCGCTGGAGGGCGCCGATTGCGAAAACGCGGGAGCCGCGGGCAACGCGCTGCCTGCCTGGATCCAGAGCAGGAGTTTCTGGCTCCTGACGTCGCGGATGGTGATGAGAACGGGCTGGTCGGAAACCGCGATCGCCGGGAGGGTGATTTCCCGCTCGTTCGACGTGCCCTGCGCCAGCAGTTTCGCGCCCAGGGTCGCCCTCACCTCGAACGGTCCATCGCCGCCGCCCCAGCACAGCCAGATCGCGCGTTGGCCGGGCTGCAGCCGTTGCGGCTTGCTGCGATCGAGCGTCATCGACAGCGGCTCAACGTCGATATCGCGGCTCGACAGCGTCGCTGCCGCAGTGGAGGTCGATGCCATTCGCCGGCTGATGCGCAGGATCGATTCATAGAACCGGCCGAGCGGGCTGAGCACCGAGCCGCCGGCGACGACCGAGCGGCATCGATCCGCCGCATCGCCGGCCGAGCAAATCGTCAAATTGCCACCGCGCTGGGAGATCACCACGGTCTGGTCACGGTTGGGCACGATGATCTCGTCACCTTCCGCAACGAAATCGCCCTCGCTCACCGGCCGCTGTTTGCCCTGCGATTCCACCATCACGTTGGAGACGGGCTTCTTGCCGTTGTGCGGAACGATGGAAACGATCAGTCCCACCGGGCGTTTTCCGCCTGCTTCCTGCGCAAAGCCATGTCCTTGCAGCGACGCAAGCAGAGCGAGCGACAGGCCAAGGCAGGCAAGCAACCTGAGAGTACCCCGTTGCATGGATGGCTCCCTACGATCCGTCCTGTTCTGCGCGGCCGGCACGCCGCCCGGAAATGCGGCCAATGAGCGCGGCGATCCATTTCTCCACATCCGGCGCGATGGCTGCAAACGCCAGAAATATCGCGAGCATGACCATCGCGGCGTTGACGCTCTCATATGACCGGGATGCCGGGATCGAAAGCCAGTTGGCGACGATGGACAGGAAGGCGAGCCCAAGCACGGCCCCCAGCGCCACCGCGAAGATATTGCGCAGGCGCGCGGCCAGAAAGGCAAAGGCGGCGAACAGGGCGATGCCCCAGAACCGGGAGTCCGAGCCGATCTGGCTCGGGTTGAGCAAGGTGTCGCGCGCGCCGGCGATGGTGTTGGCGAGCACATAGGCGCCCGGCATTGGGCCGAGCGGCGTGAAGTGCAGATCGCGGCTGTCGCGGTGGCTGGAGCCGATCAGCACGACGCGGCCTCGCACGGCATCGCATGTCAGCGGCAGCGGCGTCACGGCGGCGATGGACTCGCAGAAGGCCGTTGAAGCGTAGGTCGCGGCGACCGGTTTTTCCCGCTCCAGAATCGCTGCGGCCGAACGGATGTCCAGCAGCGGAACGACCTTGCCATCGGAGGCGCGGCCGGTGCCGAAGCGGAAAGGATCGGACCGGGCGGGCCAGAACAGATAAGGCAACCTGACGACCCGCGAATTGACCGCGAGCCAGCCGAACTCCTGCAGGTCAGTTCGGGCAGCGGCCGCCGTATCGTCGCAGGTGCGTTTGGCGTAGGACGCAGATGCGCGATTGAGCGATTCGAGGCTCTGCTTTCCTTCGCTGGAGAGGGCGGCGACCGCCAGTCCAACCGAGGGGAAGGTGCGGCGCTGCGCCGCCTCGCCGTCGCAGACCGGCTCGAGCAGGCGCCAGTGGCGGATTACGCCGCCTGGATCGGTCTCGAACAGCGCCGAGCCCCACAGCATGCTTGGGTTGCTCGCGTCTTCGCCGCCGCGCGCCACCAGCGCCTCGAGGCGCGCGTTCAATTCGACGATCCGCTCGCGATCGAACTCGGGCAAGCGCGCCAGCGTGTGCGTCGTCGCGCCGCCATCGCCTGCCCACAAGCTGCGGACCAGGACCAGCGGAATCCTGCCGGCGCCCTGCGCCGACTGGCGGCGGGAATAGGCGGCGAGCCTGTCGAGCGTAACGGTGGCCTCCTCGAGCGAGGAGTTGGCGAGCAGATCGATGTCGACGACAATGGAAGCTGCCCCTCGCCGCTCGACGGCCTCGACAAGCTCGAACAGCCGCTTTCGCGGGGTCGACAGCGGCTGCCCCCAGGCGTCGTAGCTTGCGTTATCGATATCGATGACGGTCACCGCAACGCCGTTCGGGGCATGTCCGCGCCAGTCGATTGCGAAGTTGATGAGATTGTCGGGGTCGAGCACCCACTCCACGAGGCTGCTCGATCGCCGCTCAATGCCGGCGGCAAAGACGAGGATGATGGTCAGGATTGCGATCGCCGCGAGCTTCCACAGGGGGATGCTGTTCAGCCTCGTGCCACGCGTGAAAAAGCCGACGAGGCCTTTCATTGCCGCTCCCAGGCCTTATGTACCGACGCGCGCATGGGAGTCACTGTACCCGCATCAAGCGGTCTTCCGCCACGTAGCCGACCTGCTTTCCGTCCCTCGCCACCAGCACCCAGCCCTGCTCGGTCTTGACCAGCGAGACCAGCGTGCCCGGCGACAGCTGCTCGAGCTTGCCGCCCTTGCCGGCGAGCTGCTCGAAGACATCAGCCGGCGCGATGACGACGTGCGTTGGTTTTGTGGGGATGGCGGCGGCCGGTGCGGAAGCGGCAGGGCTCGCACCGTCCGCAGGCAGCAGCGACACTTTCGAGGCCAGCGGAAAATTCGAGCCGACGATGCTCATCTGCGGCACCTGACGCAGCTTGAAGGCGTCGTAGGTCAGATCGGGAAGACGGCGGTCGACATAAGTCGCAAGCTCCGTCACGTCGACCACGCCATCCGCATTGGCATCCGCCGCCTCGAAGCCGGCAAGCAGCGTGTAGGTGAAGACGCCGTGGCCGCGATAGCCCTCGATGGCGGGCTTGCTGTCGGTGGTGGCGGTGAGCACCGTGCGGCCCATCGCGCGCGTCATGCGGTCGATCGCGGTCTTCTCCTCGATGCCGCGCATGGCGATGCGATCGCCGACCAGCGAGCCGCTCTCGCAGGCGTCGAACAAGAGCACGCTCTTCTGCGCCTTGATCCGCGACACCCACTCCTGCAGCTGGTTCTGCCCGACGCCCTTCTTGACGATGGAGTCCTCCCCCGCATAGCGGAAATCCTGCGGCAGGAAATAGAAGCGCGCATCCACGGTCTTG
>DATEJC010000456.1:0-11891 GCA_035278345.1 Bradyrhizobium sp.
GAGCCGCCCATGGCAATGTCGAGCGTCATGGCGTTCTCGAACGCCTTGAAGTCGGCGATGCCGCGCGGCAGCACGCGTGCGTCGTCCTGCTCATAGTAGCGGCGGGCGAGATCGACGATGAGATGGCCGGCCTCGACGAACAGGCTCTTGCGGTCGGCGTGTGTCGCCAGCACCGAGCCGTTGCCGGGCAGCGCGAGGCCCAGCGCTTCAGTCAGGCAGTTCATGGAATTGGCGGTGAACATGCCCGAGCAGGAGCCGCAGGTCGGGCAGGCCGAGCGCTCGATCACCTCGACTTCGGAATCGGTGACGGCGCTGTCGGCTGCCGCCACCATGGCGTCGATCAAATCGACCGCGCGCTTCTTGCCCTTCAACACGATCTTGCCCGACTCCATCGGGCCGCCGGAGACGAACACGGTCGGGATGTTGATGCGCAGCGCGGCCATCAGCATGCCAGGCGTGATCTTGTCGCAGTTGGAGATGCAGACCATGGCGTCAGCGCAATGCGCGTTGACCATGTATTCGACGCTGTCGGCGATCAATTCGCGTGAGGGCAGGCTGTAGAGCATGCCGTCATGGCCCATCGCGATGCCGTCGTCGACGGCGATGGTGTTGAATTCCTTCGCGACGCCGCCGGCCTTCTCGATCTCGCGCGCCACCAACTGGCCGAGGTTCTGCAGATGCACGTGGCCCGGCACAAACTGGGTGAAGGAATTCACCACCGCGATGATCGGCTTGCCGAAGTCCTCGTTCTTCATGCCGGTCGCGCGCCAAAGGCCGCGGGCGCCCGCCATGTTGCGGCCGTGGGTGGTGGTGCGGGAACGATAGGGCGGCATCGTAAATCCTTGGGTTGTTTGCAGATTTTTGTCAGAATTGCTGTCCTTATGCCCGGCCCGGGCCGCGGACTCAAGCGCGCCGGCGCATGGCAGAACCGCGCGGCCGGCCCAAAACGGCCGGTTTGCCGCGGCCGTGCTTGATCGAGACACCAAAGTCGCGGGAAACTACGGAGACGAAGAACCATGAAATCCAAGGGAGATTCAGTTGGCGCGGCTACCCCTCATCGACCCCGACAGCACCACGGGCGACATCCGCGCCTCCTTTGACCGGATGCCGGTGAAGCTCAACATCTTCCGCATGATGGCCCATGCCGAGGCCAACATGATCCCGGCGATGCGGTTCGCCAATTCCATCCTGCACAAGCAGAAGCTCAGCCCCGTCAACCGCGAACTGCTGATCCTGCAGGTGGCCCACATCGAGGGCGGCGAATATGAATGGCGCCAGCATGTGCCGATCGCGCTTGGCGTCGGCGTGTCCCAGCAGCAGATCGATGCGCTCGAACGCAGCGACTATGCCGCCGCCGCGTTCAACGACGCCGAACGCGCGCTGCTCGCCTTCGGCCGCGAGGTGGTCGAGAACGTCCGCGTTCCGGATGCGGTGTTCGCCGGCGTGCGCACGCATTTCAGCGACCAGGAGATCGTCGAATCCATCTTCACGGTCGGCTGCTACATGATGATGGCGCGGCTGACCGAGGCAACCCAGACCGATCTCGACCCCGCCGCGGGCATGCGCCTGTTCGAGAGCGGCAAGAAGCGGAGCGCGTGAAGCTGCATGAGCGCGTTGTTCGGCAAGGTCTGCCAGAACGGCTATGTCGTCCGCGATATCGCCTCCGCGATGAAGTTCTGGACCGAGGTGCTGCGGGTCGGCCCGTTCTTCTATATGCCGGCGGTGAAGATCGACTGGTATCGTTACAAGGGCAAGGATTCTCCGCTCGAGATGAGCGTCGCACTGGCGAACTCCGGCGACCTGCAGATCGAACTGATCCAGCAGCGCAACGATGCGCCCTCGATGTATCGCGATTTCCTGCGCGAGCATGGTGAGGGCCTGCAGCACATGTCCTACTGGAGCACCGACTACCAGTTGCTCTACGACTGTGCGATTGCCGCCGGGTTCAAGGTCGGCCATGAAGGGCAGATCGGCGGACCTAACGGCCGCTTTGCCTATTTCGAGACATCCGGCCATGCCGGCACGGTGATCGAGATTTCCGACATCAGCGGCTCCAAGGGCCGCTTCTTCGAGAAAGTGAAGGCGGCGGCCGCGAATTGGGATGGCGCCGAGCCCGTACGAGTGATCGGGTGATGCAATGCGATATCGGCTGATCTGCCGCAGCGTCGCTGTTGACGGAAGTCAAAAGGCTGTATTCAGGAATTGCTAGGGGGAACCGATCGGGCCGGGCCGCCATTGGTTCGCCGATCTTCCTCCCCAAGGTGGCTCGCATGAGCGAGGGTCCGATCAAGCCGAAAGATGATGGCCGCGGCGCGTCCCCGCCGCATGACCCGATGCTGTGGCCGTTTTCCGCCATGAAGTTCGCCACCGACGCGATGTTCTGGTGGCTCGAGCAGGGCGACAAGCGCGACACTGCCGATGAAAAGCCCGAATTGCCCTGGACGACGCCGAACAGGGTCGCGCTTGAACTTGTCACCATGCGGCTGCGCGATTTTTCGAAGAGGTCAGGCGGACAGCCGGTTTTGATCTGTGGGCCCTATGCGCTGCACAGCACGCTGGTCGCCGATTTCGCGCCCGGCCACAGCATCGTCGAACGGTTGCAGCAAAACGGTCTCGATCGCATCTATCTCACCGATTGGCGCTCCGCCTCGCCGGACATGCGCTATCTCGCGATCGACCAGTATCTCGCCGATCTCAACGTCGCCGTCGACGAGATCGGAGCGCCGGTCGACCTGATCGGCCTGTGCCAGGGCGGATGGCTGTCGCTGGTCTATGCCGCGCGCTTTCCGGAAAAGGTGCGACGGTTGGTCCTGGCGGGCACGCCGGCGGACCTTTCCGTGGACTCCGGACTGGCGCGGCTGGTCGGCAGCGCGCCACAGGCCGCGTTCGAGAGCATCGTCGAAAGCGGCGGCGGCATCGTCAAAGGCGCGCACATCCTGCGCTTCTGGAGCCGCGCCTCCGACACTGCCGTGGTGCTGCAGCGAAGTCTGTCACCGGAGGTTGCCGCCGACCGCGAGTTGCACGAGCGTTTCACGCGCTGGCACGACGAGACCGTGGATTTGCCCGGCACCTATTACCTGCAGGTGGTGCACTGGATATTTCGCGAGAACCGCATCGCAAACGGGACGTTTGTCGCGCTCGGCCGCACCGTTGGTGCTAGCGACGTGAAAATACCCGTCTTCCTGCTGGCGGGCAGTGACGACGAGATCGTGCCGGCGGTACAGGCGATGGCGACCACCTCGCGGCTCGGCACATCCGCCCATCTGATCGAGCGCGCCATCGTCCCTTCCAGCCATCTCGGCCTTTATCTCGGCAACCAGACGCTGGCGACCGCCTGGCCCCGGATTGCCGGCTGGCTGCACGCCAATCGGGCGGTTCCGGTGGCCGCGCGGCTCTGATATCAGGTCGGCATGGATCAAGAGTGCGGCCGGCAAGCCGGCCCGCGAAAGAAGGACTTTCGACATGATTGAATCGGTTGGCATCATCGGGGCGGGCACCATGGGCAACGGTATCGCGCAGATCTGCGCGGCGGCCGGGCTCAGCGTGACCATGGTCGACATCTCCGATGCTGCGGTGAAGCGGGGGCTCTCAACCATCGACGGCAGCCTCGATCGCCTCGTCAAGAAAGAGAAGATGAGCGCGGCGGACCGCGAGGCTGCGCTGAAGCGCATCGACGCGACCACCGACAAGGCAAAGCTCGCCAATTGCGACCTCGTCATTGAGGCTGCGACCGAAAACGAGGAGCTGAAGGTCAAGATCCTGAAAGACCTCTGCGCCACGCTGCGGCCGCAGGCGCTGGTGGCGACGAACACATCGTCGATCTCGATCACCAAGCTCGCCGCCGCGACCGATCGTCCCGACCGGTTCATCGGCATGCACTTTTTCAACCCCGTCCCCGTGATGGCGCTGCTGGAACTGATCCGCGGCCTCCAGACCTCCGACGACACCCACGCCAAGGCGGAAGCGTTCGCCAAGCGCGTCGGCAAGGTGCCGATCACGGCGCGCAACAGCCCGGGCTTTGCGGTCAACCGCATCCTGTGCCCGATGATCAACGAAGCCGTGTTCGCGCTGCAGGAGGGCATTGCCACGGCGGAGGAGATCGATGCCGGCATGAAGCTCGGCTGCAACCATCCGATCGGCCCGCTGGCGCTGGCCGATCTGATCGGCCTCGACACCATGCTGTCGGTGATGGAGGTGTTTTACACCGGCTTCAACGATCCCAAGTATCGTCCGGCCCCGCTGCTGAGGGAGATGGTCGATGCCGGCCGCCTCGGCCGCAAGAGCGGCCGCGGCTTCTACGACTATGGCAAGGCCTGAGCTAGAAGGGCGACGCTGTCGCCCTGATGGCCACCTCACTGCGATGCGTGACCGAGACGACGCTGGCATTGCCTGAGGTCGTCTCGGGTGCGCTGATCGCGGCCGCCTCGGTGCGGTAGTGCGGCAGCTCGGCTTCGAGCGAGTAGAAGAAGCAAAGCGCCAGGCTCGCCCACACTGCGCCGCTGAAATACAGCGACATCCAGGCGATCTCGCCCTTCCAGTGGGCGATATCGTGGGTCCTGACCCAGCGCGTAGAGACGTCGCGCAGGCCTTCGAACAGGCCCATCAGCTGGTTGCCTTCGGCAAGGTTGGCACGCCAGCGGCTGAAATACATCGGCACGTCGACGGTGATGAGGAAGGCGAGGTAGGCGACGATCCCTGCAATCGACAGCACCAGAACGATGCGCACCGGGCCGTGAAATTCCGGCAACAGGCGGACGAGGCCGATGCCGACCAGGAAGAAGGCGACGGCCCACAGCGAATTCTCGATCGCGTTGAAGAGGAAGTTGGTGGTCAGCACCGCATACCAGGAAAAGCATTCGGCGATCAGGATCAGCGGGACGATGATCCATGCGACATTCAGCACGGTATCCGATCCCGTGATCTCGCCGAGCTGCTGCAGGATGATCGCCCATTGCACGACGAAGCAGACTTCGGCGACGGTTGCGACCGAACGGCCGACCAGCACGCTCGACAGCCAGGTGTCGAACAGACAGATGCGCTGCACATCCGCGCGCGGCAATACCGAACGGAAGGCGCAGCCGAACACGTAGGCCGCGCAAAGCAGCAGCATCAGTTGCATGCTGCCGGCCGGCTGGGTGTGGAGTTCGCGATAAAGCAGGAACCACAGCGCGATATTGACGAGGCTGACCAGCGTCAACATCGCCCACCACCAGGCCAGGGGATTTTGCCGCGCACGCCACAGGCTCATTCCATCGCTCCACAGAAATAACCGTACTGACATTCAGTCGTATTATTTCTGTCACAGAACGCAGCAAGTCACGACCAAAATCCGCGTGTGTCGGCTGTCATATAACTGTCATAAAACTCATCGCGTCGCGATGTCGCGATCGTTCTAGCGCGACGCTCGCTTGTCGGAGCGTCGGAAGTGATGGTTGCCGCAGGCGGGACAACCCTTTTCCTTCAGCGCTTCGATCGTCGTGGGGATATCATTCGTGCCGAGCTCCCAGCGCCGCCGGCATTCCGTGCACTGATAGAGCCGCGTGCGCGGATTCACTTCCGCGGTGTAGAGCGGGCCGCGCCACGCTTCGTTGCCGGCATCGGCCCCCGTCGCGACAAGTTCGTGCAGCTCGCTGGTCGATCCCAGGATCGAGGCGCCGGCATAGCGGTTGAAGGCCGGATAGAGCGCCGTCGTGGCAACGCCGATCGACGTCAGCGCGGCCTGCAGCTTGATGCGATCGGGCGGCGAGGTATGGCCGAACGACAGCATGCCGTATCCGCGACCGCGTTCGAGCAGCTCGACGCCACGGCGCACGAACAGCGAGGCGCCGGCGATGGTGTAGGGCGGGTCGGTTTCGAAGCTGTCGAACGTGCCGATGAGGTGCGCAGGAAATGGCTCGCGCAGATCGTGGCCGGTGATCTCCAAGGCGAGATCGGATTGCCGCGCCGCGTTCTCCAGGAAGGCGACACGCCGCTCGTCGATCTCGAACACCACCAGCCGCCGCGGCAATTGCCGTCCGGCGAGCAGGCGCCCGAACAGCCCGATGGACAGGGCGACGGAGTCGTCATCGCCGAGCAGCGCGATGCGGCGGCCTTCCAGCGCGCCGGATCGATAGAGTAGCGCCGCGCGCCGCACCGAAGTCTCGGCCGTGCAGGGCGCCTGGTCCAGCGTCACATCGGTCTGTGGTGCCGCGGAAAGGTGCGCCTCCATCGCGTGCACGACTTGTTCGAGCGCGGGCGGCAGCTGCGCCTGCGGCGTCAGCGGCACATCGACCGCAAGCGCCTCCGCGGCGAAGCCAAGCGTCTCGCGCGCCCACTCTTCGCCCTGCTCGGTGAAAGCAAGCCCGTGCTGGCGCTCGAGGATGCCGCGCTTCTCCAGCTCGCGGCGGATGGCGGTGGCAATGGGGATCGGCAGCCGTGCCTCGCGCGCGGCATCGGCGAGCCGCCCGGACCCGTTGCGATGCACGGCGCGCAGCAGCGCTTCCACGCCGGCGACGCCTTCGCGGAGCGAGGTAGCGTCCGCGACCTCCTGCAGGATTTTGTCCTTCAACCCGATTTTCCCGTCTTTCGCGACGCGCGCCCGGCCAGTTTGCGTGGCCCACCATAGTATATTAAGGCTGCGAGCCCCATGGGCCCGCTCCAGAGATCAGGCACCCCGCAATGTTGATGACCCAGGTTCTCGCAGACTGCTACGCTTGCGAGGCATCGATCGAAGACGCCGACGCCCTGATGGCGGCCGCGACGGCGGCGGCCAAGGCCGTCGGCGCCACCGTCGTCGGCGAATCCACGGTGCGCTACGTGCCGCATGGCCTGACGATCGCGGTGTTTCTCGCGGAGTCCCATATCGTGCTGACGACCTGGCCCGAGCATCGGCTGCTCTTGATCGATACGCTGCTGTGCAACCCCGACATGGACGCGGACGTCGCCATCGACGCGATCGTGCAGCGGCTCTGTCCGGCCGGCGAGGTGGTGCGCAGCCGTGTGCCGCGGCGGATCGCGGACCGGCCGGGCGAGGCGTAGAAAGCCGCCGGCGAGGCCTCAGCTGTCTCCGCCAAAATGCTTCTCGTAAAAAATCTGCGTCGGCACGAAGCCGACGCGCGCCAGCACGGCCTTCATCGGCTCATTAGTCGCGCGGGTGCGGAACACGACGCGGTCGAATTTCTGCTCCTGGCAGTAATTGAAGACGGCGTCGCACAGCTTGCCGACGGTGCCGGTGCCGCGCTGCGAGGGGCTGACGAAAATCGAGTGGAAGTCGGCGTAAGATTCCTTGGTGATGAAATTCTGCCGCTTGCTGACATAGGCCCAGCCCACGACTTCGCCGCCGGCTTCGGCCACGAAGGTCGCCGCGCCCCGGTCGTCGATCAGGCGGCGCACCTTCTTGACGTAGAAGTCGAGGTCGGTGATGGGATCGTCGGGGAAGGAGATTTTCGCGATATCGCGCTCGAAGGCGGCGACCGCTTCCACGTCCTTTTCCTGCAGCGGCCGCAACCGGGCCTCGGGTTTCTCGGTCATCATCCTGTCCAGCGTCATTCCGGGCCCCGCATAGCTATTGGCCAAAAATGAAGGTTAAAGCGCGAAATTCGACCTTAAATAAGGGTCGCGAACTGTCTATAAGCGCAGGAAATGCAGAGCGAAAGCACCAAAATCCACCGTTTCTCCGTCGCCCCCATGATGGACTGGACTGACCGGCACTGCCGCGTCTTCCATCGCCTGATGACGCGCCGGGCGCGGTTGTACACGGAGATGCTGACGACGGGCGCCATCCTGCATGGCGACCGCAGGCGGCTGCTTGCGTTTGACGCGAGCGAGCACCCGGTGGCGCTGCAACTCGGTGGCTCTTCGCCGGCGGACCTCGCAGAGGCCGCCAAAATCGGCGAGGATTTTGGCTATGACGAGATCAACCTCAACGTCGGCTGTCCCTCGGACCGGGTGAAGGACGGCCGGTTCGGCGCCTGCTTGATGGCGGAGCCGGCGCTGGTTGCCGAATGCGCCGCCGCGATGAAGCAGGCGGTGAAGATCCCCGTCACGGTGAAGTGCCGCATCGGCATCGACGACCAGGATCCGGAAGCGGCGCTCGACACGCTGGCGCGCGCTGTGGTCGCGGCGGGTACGGACGCACTGATCGTGCATGCGCGAAAGGCCTGGCTGAACGGGCTGTCGCCGAAAGAGAACCGCGACATCCCGCCGCTTGATTACGGCCGCGTCTATCGCCTGAAGGCGGCGATGCCGGATGTGCCCGTCATCATCAATGGCGGCATCGGCAACATCGAGGAGGCGAGGGAGCACCTGCGCCATGTCGACGGCGTCATGCTGGGGCGCACGGCCTATCAGGAGCCGTGGCGGCTGCTCGCGGTCGATGCCGAGCTGTTCGGCGAGGCGGCGCCGCACGCCTCGATGAAGGATGTCTTTGAAGCCATGATGCCCTACATCGTACGCGAGCTCGCCTCGGGCACGCGGCTGCATGCGATCACGCGGCACTTCGTCGGCGCGTTCCATGCCGTGCCGGGCGCCCGTGCGTTCCGCCGCCATCTCGCCGAGCATGGCGTCAGGGTGGGCGCCGATACCAGCGTGCTGCGCGATGCGATCGCGCGGGTGCGCGAGCGCGAGGCCGCCTCACTTGCAGCTTGAGAGTTCGGCGCCGGCGCTGATCTCGACCAGCCGGCCGCTGCCGCGCGCGGTTTGTTACCGCTCACGGCTCCACGGAAAGAGGGATGCCGGGAAGTCCGCTGCATAGCGGTGCCCGATCGGCGTCCGGGATTCTTCCTCCGGAGGATTCGGATCCGGTTCCACGACCCTGCGATACAGATGCCAACTCGCATGACCGAGCACGGGCAGAACGACGCAGAGTCCGATGAAGAACGGCAGTGACCCGACCGCAAGCAGCACCGCGACAATCAATCCCCACGCGGCCATCGGAACCGGATTCACGCTCACCGCGCTCAGCGACGTCCGGATCGCGTCTATGGCAGTCGCATGCCGGTCAAGCATCAGCGGGAACGACACGACGCTAATGCACAGGGAGACCAAGGCAAACAGGAAGCCGACGCCGCAGCCGACGATGATGAGTGTCCAACCTTCTGGCGTCGTCAGTACGCGCGTTACGAAGTCAGGGATGTTTGCGGCCGCTTCATAGCCGAAGGTTGCGATGTAGATGGCGTTCGCGGCGGCGATCCACACCCCGAACAGGACAAACAGGAGCAGGCCGAGTCCGAGGATGGCGCCGAAAGATGGTGCGCGCAGGACGTGCACTGCGTCCCACGCACCGGGTTCCTCGCCGCGCTCGCGGCGGCGGCTGAGTTCGTATAGACCGAGCCCGGCAAAGGGACCAATCAGCGTGAAGCCCGCAGCCAGTGGGAAGAGCAATGGCAGCAAGGAAGCGCCAAGAGCCATCCTGAAGATAAAAAGACCGAGAACAGGATACATCACGCAGAGGACAACGGCGTGAGTTGGAATGGCCTTGAAGTCTTCCCAGCCCAGCCGCAATGCGTCGCGCAAGTCGGAAAGGCTGATCTTGCGGACGACAAATCCGGCCGCGGCACCGAACAATTGCAGTTTCGGTCTTGTGAAATACAGCGTGGCCATGGTCCGGCCTCCTTGCTCGGGATCGCACGGACGACTGCGCGCCCTCGAGTCGCGCGTATCGCCTCATGCGCGAAAATCGCGATTGAGCCCGGCAAACCGATCGATGAAGTGGTCTTGCCGGACGGCATGTGTCGCGACCGGTCGACGAACCTTAGCTCGGCACAGGAATGACGGCGCTCACGGTTGGGTGAATTGTGCGACTGCACAGATCTGCACGGTACGCTGCATATCGGACGTCACGCGAGGGCACGAACTCATCATGCCATATTGACGTCGGACCGTATGAATATCATGTTGTGCACAACGCGCCCAAGTCAGATCAGGTTGCGGTCGTAGCGACCGGTCGAACGGGCGAAGCAAAAGCCACTACGGTGGCGAATGAACTCCGCCATCGCCGCAGACGTATGCTCCGCCCTGTGATCGTATCCGCAGCCTTTAGCCGGCGAGGATGCAAGAGGGATGGCTGTAGCGATCATATTTCTGCTGGTAGCGGTCGTATCGGTGCTGTTTCACCTCTACAGCCCGTGGTGGTGGACGCCAATTGCCTCCAACTGGCGCTACATTGACGACACCATCAACATAACATTCTGGATCACCGGGGTCGTCTTCTTCGCGGTCATCGCGTTCATGGCGTATTGCGTCTTCCGTTTTCATCACAAGGAAGGAAGACAGGCCGCCTACAATCCCGAAAACAAGAAGCTGGAATGGTGGCTCAGCGTAGGTACCGCCATCGGGGTCGCCGCCATGCTGGCGCCCGGCCTGATCGTCTGGCACCAGTTCGTCACCGTTCCCGCTGACGCGACCGAAATCGAGGTCATGGGACAGCAGTGGCAATGGAGCTATCGGCTTCCCGGAAAGGACCGCCGGCTTGGGACCTCCGACGCCCGCTATATCAGTGGCGAGAATCCAATGGGCTTGAATCCCGACGATCCCCATGGAAAGGACGACATCATCATTCAGGGCGACGAGTTGCACCTGCCGGTTGGCAAGCCGGTGAAGGTCTTGCTGCGCTCGATTGACGTCCTCCATGATTTTTACGTGCCCGAGTTCAGGGCGAAGATGGACATGATACCGGGCGCGGTCACCTATTTCTGGTTCACGCCCACGCGTACCGGGACCTTCGAGGTTCTCTGCGCAGAACTGTGCGGTGTCGCGCATGCGCAGATGCGGAGCAAGGTGATCGTCGACGAAGAGAAAGAGTATCACGCGTGGCTGGAGAAGCAGCGGACGTTTGCCGAGCTGTCGGGACAGCGTGGCGTCGCCAAGGCAGCTTACAAGGCAGGCGACGAATGAGGACAGCGGCGAGCAGCGCTGCGTAGCGAGAGGGCGACTCGTAAGCAGGGGGAGACCAGGGAGACAGTTCGATGGTCGATATCCCGTATCAAGAAGTCACAGGAATTTCGCCGGCCGAAGTAGCTGACGTCGAACTCTATCATCCGAGAAGCTGGTGGACGCGGTACGTGTTCTCGCAGGACGCCAAGGTCATTGCCGTCCAGTATTCCATCACGGCGTTGTCGATCGGGATGGTTGCGCTGGTGCTGTCATGGCTGATGCGGCTGCAACTCGGATTCCCCGGCACGTTCTCGTTCATCGATCCGAGCCAGTATCTTCAGTTCATCACCATGCACGGCATGATCATGGTGATCTATCTGCTTACCGCGCTGTTCCTCGGAGGCTTCGGAAACTACCTCATTCCGCTGATGGTCGGCGCGCGCGACATGGTTTTCCCCTACGTGAACATGCTGAGCTACTGGGTCTATCTGCTCGCGGTCATCGTGCTGGCCTCGGCCTTTTTCGTTCCCGGCGGACCCACCGGCGCCGGATGGACGCTGTACCCGCCTCAGGCGATCCTCTCGGGCACTCCCGGGCAGGATTGGGGCATCGTTCTCATGCTGGCCTCCCTGATCCTGTTCATCATCGGATTCACGATGGGTGGCCTGAATTACGTGGTGACGGTGCTGCAGGCGCGCACCCGCGGCATGACGTTGATGCGCTTGCCCTTGACGGTGTGGGGCATCTTCACGGCCACCATCATGGCGCTGCTGGCTTTCCCGGCGCTGTTCGTCGCCTCGGTGATGCTGCTGCTCGACCGCTTGCTGGGAACAAGCTTCTTCATGCCCGCGCTCGTCGAGATGGGCCAGCTGACGAAGTACGGCGGTGGCAGCCCGATCCTGTTCCAGCACCTGTTCTGGTTTTTCGGCCATCCTGAAGTCTACATCGTCGCCTTGCCGGCTTTCGGCATCATTTCCGACCTGATCAGCGTGCACGCGCGGAAGAACATCTTCGGCTATCGCATGATGGTCTGGGCCATT
>DATEJC010000457.1:0-2612 GCA_035278345.1 Bradyrhizobium sp.
CTGAGAGTTTCTTGGTCATTGGATTTCTCCACCGCTTGAATTCGATGCCACTTGGATAAGCCATCAGACGTGGTATAGAAATAGAAACTATCGAAACGCATTGTTTCTAAAATTTTAGAAGGTGTGGCATGGCCAAACTCCCGGATTTCGAGGCGCTGGCGATCTTCGCCAAGGTCGTGGAATTGCGCTCCTTTGCGGCGGCCTCCAGCGAGCTGGCGCTGTCCAAGGCGACGGTGTCGAAAGCGGTGAGCCGGCTGGAGGAGCGGCTGGGCGCCCGCCTGTTCAACCGTACCTCGCGCAGGCTTGCGCTGACCGATGCCGGGCAGAAGCTCGCCGAGCGCGCGGCGCGGCTTCTCGCCGACGGTGAAGCGGCCGAGAACGAGGCGCTGGCGCAGTCGGTAACGCCGCGCGGCCTGGTGCGGCTCGCGGTGCCCATGAGCTTCGGCATCAAGACCATCGCGCCGTTGCTGCCGGAGTTTCTGGAAACCTATCCGGAGGTATCGATCGATCTTCACCTCAGCGATGCCATTATCGATTTGATCGGCGAGGGTTTTGATGCCGGCCTGCGCATCGCGCGGTTGCCGGACTCTTCGCTGATCGCGCGGCGGCTTTGCGCCATGCCGCGTTACACGGTGGCTGCGCCGTCCTACCTGAAGCGCCACGGCCGGCCGACGCATCCGATGCATCTCGCCGACCACAAATGCTTTGGCTACGCCTATCTCTCGACAGCAGGCGTCTGGCACTACACCAATGCATCCGGCGAGCAGGCGAGCGTGCGTCCCGGCGGGCAATTGCGCGTCAACAATGGCGAGGCCGTCATGCCGGCGCTGCTCGCGGGCCTCGGCATCGCCGATCTGCCGGAGTTCATCGTTGGCGATGCCGTGCGCTCGGGCGAGGTCGAGGTGATCCTGAAGGGCTGGAAGCAGCCGGAAGGCGCCGTGCACCTGGTGACGCCGCCCGGCGGCCCGCGCCCGGCTCGCGTCGAGGTGCTGGCGGAGTTTTTGACGAAGCAGTTTGCGAAGGGGAAGAGGCGGTGATTTCTCCCTCGTCATGCCCGGGCTTGTCCCGGGCATCCACGCCTTGGCACCTGGCAAGAAAAGACGTGGATGGCCGGGACTGCGCCCGGCCATGACGACGCGGCGGAGAAATTAATCGTCGAGCTTGTTGAGGTCGCGCACCGATTGCATGATCGGATCGAAATTCGAGCGTGCATCCAGCGCGTCGAACAGTTGTGCGGTGTCTTCCAGCAGGGCGTGCGAGCGTTGTATCGCGACGCGCACATCCTCCTGCGGCGTGTCCGACAGCCGGCCATGGCCGGAGAGCAGGATCTTCGAATTCAGTCCCTTGATCCGCTCCAGCGACTGGATGTAGTCGGCGATCGAGCCCGAGCCGAATACACCGCCCATCACCCCGCCCGGCATCAGGGTGTCCGAGGCGAACAGCAGTCCCTTGTCCTGCTCGAACAGCGTGATGCAGGCCGAGGTGTGGCCCGGCGTATACATCACGTTGAGGCGGAAATTGCCGAGGTCGATCAGATTGCCCTCCTCGAGCCAGATGTCGATATTAATCGGCACGTTCGGCTCGTTGAACATTTTTCGCAGCATCGAGAAGTCGTCGCGCAGCATGATCTTGTTGGCGGCAAGCCGGTGCGCGGCGATGTAGGTGCGGCCATGGAAATGATAGGCCGCCCCGATATGGTCGAGATGCTCATGGCTCAGCACGACCATGTCGATTTTGTCCGGCGTAACGCCGACATGAGCGAGGCAGGCCAGCAGATGCGGATAGTTGGACGACAGCCCGACATCGACCATGATGGTGCGCTTGCTGCCGCGCACCAGATAAGCGTTCGCCGCGCGGTTCTTGAAACGGATCTGGTAGACGTCTTCCGTGGCCTGGATCAGCGTTGCGGCCTCGCCGTCGAGCAGGGTCTTGAACGGCGAGGGTCTGCGGTCGCTCATGGATTGAGCGCCGCGCGGTAGGTGCGTTCGTTGGAGGCGCGTAGCCGCTTCGACAGCGCATCCATGATCATCAGCGCGAAGGCCGGCTGCTGGCTAACAAGATAGACGAAGCGGGCGTGGTTGATACGCATCACCCGCGTATGCGGCGCGGCGGCAATCGCGGTGGCCGAGCGCGACGAGCCGTCGATAACAGCCATCTCGCCGAAGAACTCGCCCTTGCCGAGGGTGACGATCGCGGTCTTGCTCGGGCCGCTCACCTTGGCGATCTCGACCTGGCCGTCGAGCACGACGTAAAGCTCGCGTCCCGTCGATCCCTCCTCGAAGATGACGTGCCCGACGTCATATTCGTTGATGCATTTCTCGATCGCCATACCGTCCCTTGCAGATTTGGCCGGTCACCCCGGACGGTATGTTAGTCGGGAAACGCCCGCGCGCAAATGACGCAGGGGAAGGGTTTACCGCATAGCAGCATGGGCGGAACCCCGGAGGGAGCGGGGAGCCCAAGGCGGCACCCCGCGGCTTCGCCACCATCCGCCCACCTTTCCGGCCCAAATCCGTCCCGGATAAGTTCCTAAAATTTTAGTAACGGCCAAGGCCGGTAAGAAATTGGCAAGAAATGAAAGTTACCAAAAGGTCAACGAATTCTGGAGAATT
>DATEJC010000458.1:0-4176 GCA_035278345.1 Bradyrhizobium sp.
CACCTGGCGCACTCTGCTGCAGAGCATCGTCTCGCCGGTCGTCTCCACCTCGCTCTATTTCGTGGTGTTCGGCGCCGCCATCGGCTCGCGCATCACCGAGGTCGAGGGCGTCAGCTACGGCACCTTCATCGTGCCGGGCCTAGTGATGCTGTCGGTGCTGACGCAAAGCATCGCCAACGCCTCGTTCGGCATCTACTTCCCGAAATTCGTCGGCACCATCTATGAAATCCTCTCGGCGCCGATCTCCTATTTCGAGATCGTGGTCGGCTATGTCGGCGCCGCCGCCACCAAGTCGATCATCCTCGGGCTGATCATTCTCGGCACCGCCGGCCTGTTCGTGCCGCTGCACATCCATCACCCGTGGTGGATGCTGGCCTTCCTTACGCTGACCGCGGTCACCTTCAGCCTGTTCGGCTTCGTCATCGGAATCTGGGCCGACGGATTCGAGAAGCTGCAGATGATACCGATGCTGGTGGTGACGCCCCTCACCTTCCTCGGCGGCAGCTTCTACTCCGTCAACATGCTGCCCTCGGGCTGGCGCACCATCACCCTGCTCAATCCGGTGGTCTACCTGATTTCCGGCTTCCGGTGGAGTTTTTACGAGATCGCCGATGTCAGCATCTGGCTTAGCGTCACCATCACGTTTGGCTTCCTCGCCACGTGTATGGCGCTGGTGTGGTGGATATTCCGGACCGGGTACCGGTTGAAGAATTGACGCATCAACGACAGCTCGCGAAAAAGTCAGCGCCGTTCGTTAACGATCCGCCGCCGGCCCACTGGAACCAAAGCCCAAACCCGGGCATAGTATTGGCCGGGGGACGGACAGCCACGGCGCCACCAGCCGGGGAGGCCAGAAGTACATGCGTTCCTTTCTCGTCGCTTTTGCCGGATTGACGTTGATCGCCACCGGCGCCGAGGCCAAAGTCGCCATCACCGTTGACAAGGACAACCAGCAGATGACCGTCGCAGTCGACGGCGTCACACGCTACCACTGGCCGGTTTCCACGGGCATTCCCTCCTACGAGACGCCGAACGGCTCGTACCGCACCTTCCGCATGGAAGCGGACCACTTTTCCAAGGAATTCGACGACGCGCCGATGCCGCACTCGATCTTCTTCACCAAGATCGGCCACGCCATCCATGGCACGGACTCGGTGAGCCGCCTCGGCAGCCCGGCCTCGCATGGCTGCGTGCGGCTATCGCGCGCCAATGCCGCCACGCTCTACGCGCTGGTGCAGGAACAGGGCGTGCTCAACACCACGGTGACGCTGACCGGCTCCTCGCAGGTCGCGCTCGCCCGCAACCCGCGCGGCCGTGCCAATACGGCGGTCGCCCGCCGTGCGCCGATCGAGCAAGACCAGCAATATGACAATGCCGGCGATCCGGTCGTGATCACGCCGCAGGCCGGCTACCCGGCGCAGGTCCGCCGCGACGACGGCTACATTTATCCCGCCGACGGCAGTTCCACCGACCAGCGCTATCCGGCGCCGCGACGAGCTCAGGTCTATCCGCCGCAACAGCAGCAATTTTACTACGACCGCGGCTACGCTCCGGCGCCGCAAGGCTATTACCAGCCGCAGCCGTACTACCAGCAGCAACGCGGCTACTACACCTATCAGAACTGAGCGCCGCTACTCCTCGCCGTCGCGCAGGCGTCGCCAGAGGGCGCCGACGATGTTGGAGTAATCGTCGGTCCAGACGCGCTGATTGTCTTCCGCCTCGGTCAGTGTCCATTTGTCGGATGAGGCGAGCTTGCCGACATCGGCCTCTTCGCGCGCGGAGATCACAACCGTGGTCGAGAAGATGTATTCGGCGTCCCGGCCGGTATCTTCGCTGTACACCCAGCTCTTGAGATCGTTGGCGTCAGCGATGCCCACGACGACGCTCTCGAGTTCGAGATGGCGGTTGGAGACGTGCATCACGACGGCGCCCTGCGGCGCCAGCTTGTCCTTGTAGATCTCCATCGCCTCTTCGGTGGCAAGATGGATCGGAATCGCATCCGAGGAATAGGCGTCGACGATGATGACGTCATACGTGCCGCTCGGCTCTTTCGCAAAGGTCAGCCGCGCGTCGCCAATGACGGGCTTCAGGTTGGGCTCGCATTTCGAGATGTAAGTGAAGTATTTCGGGTCGCGGGCGCTGTCGACCATGGTCTGGTCGATCTCGAAGAACTTCCAGTCCTCGCCGGGCTCCGAGGCGCAGGCGAGCGTTCCCGATCCCAGCCCGATCACCGCCACCTTCAGCGGCGCGCCCTTGCGCTCGCGCATCGCCGCGATCGCCTGACCGATGCCGCCGTCCCTGTGATAGTAGGTGATCGGCTCCGGACGCCCCGTTACCGGCGTGCCGTCGTCGTTCCTGAATTTCTCCGCGCCGTGAATGGTCGTGCCGTGCATCAGCACGTGATACTGGCCGTTCGGCGTCACCACGATCTTGTGCACGCCGAAGAAGCTGCGCACGGTATCCACCCGCCCCGCATCGGTCGGATAGACACGCAGCAGCACCAGCGCCACCACAACGGTGGCGAATATCTTCCAGCGATTGCCGTTGAGCGCGAGCGTCATTGCTGCTGCGAGCACGCCGACGCCACCGATCATCCAGGGACGGTGCTCGTCGAGCCAGTTGAACATGTGGCCGGCGTAATATGCCGGCAGGATCAGCGCGACGGCGATGGCGGCAAGCAGCGGCCAATACCACTGCGTGATCCGCGGCAGGCGCTCGGCAATCGGCGGCCGGCACAGCGTCGCCAGCGCCAGCAGGATCGGATACTCCGCAATCCAGGAGAAGCTGTATGGCGCGATCAGTCCGGCGAACAATCCGCCGACCATGCCGCCGAACGACAACGAGACATAGAAGCCGGTGAGATATCTAGCGGCAGGCCGTGTGCGCGCCAGCTCGCCGTGGCAGGCCATCGCGATCAGGAAAAAACACAGCTGATGGCCGCCGAGCGTGAGCAGCAGATTCTGCTCGCCACCGACGGCCAGCAGGATCACCACGCCCGCGATCGCGAGCGGCTGTACCAGCAGCATCAGCCAGTGCGGCAGCAGCGGCCGTGACTGGAACACCAGCACCCAGGTGAGCAGGTAGAGCGACAGCGGCAGCACCCAGAGCAGCGGCGCAGCGGCGACGTCCGTCGAGATATGCGCGGTGACGGCAATCAGCAGCCCCGACGGCACGGCGGCGAGGAATATCCAGCGCGCGCGCAGCCACCACGACGGCGCCGGCGCATCGACTTCGTCCTCGGGCATGTTGAGCGCCGCGGCATTGGCTGGCGATTGCAGCAACAGAACGCCGCAGCACGCGATCAGCAGGATCAGAAGGCCATAGCCGCCGGTCCAGATCAGGTTCTGCGTGCGCAGCGTGAACATCGGTTCCAGCAGCACCGGATAGGACAGCAGCGCCAGGAAACTGCCGATGTTGGAAGATGCGTAGAGAAAGTAAGGATCCGGCCCGTTGGGATGGCCGGTGCGCACGAACCAAGCCTGCAGCAGCGGATTATTGGCGGCGAGCGCGAAGAACGGCAGCCCGATCGAGACGGCGAACAGCCCGAGCAGCCAGAATGCATAACCAGAGGTTGGCGGCTCGCCCCAGCCCGAGCGGATCGACAGCGGCAGCGTGACCATGGCAATCGCAAGCAGGCCGAGGTGCACCACGACGGGAACAACCCGGTTGCTCGCCTTGGTCAGGTAATGCGCATAGGCGTAGCCGGCGAGCAGCAGCGACTGGAAGAACACCATCGCCACCGACCAAACCGCCGGCGAGCCGCCGAGCCGCGGCAGCACCATTTTCGTGAACAGCGGCTGCACCGAAAACAGCAGCAGCGCGCTGACGAATATCGCCAGCGTGTAGACCACGAGGATCAGCCGGTTCCGCGAAACGGCGATTTCGTCCGTGACGGATGGCGCAGAGACGGTCATGAGGGCTCCGGCAAAAACCCGGCGGGGGATCGCACTTCCGGCAGGGGTCGCCAGAGACGCCGAATTGAGCATATGGCAACATCAGGGGCAAGAAACCTTGACGGAACGACGAAGGGGCGCGAAGCAGCCCATAATCAATCCTTCTTGAAGCGAACATGAACGAAACGGACGTCGTCATCATCGGTGCGGGGCATAACGGCCTCACCTGCGCGGCCTATCTGGGCATGGCGGGCCTCAAGGTGAAGCTGGTCGAGCGCCGCAA
>DATEJC010000459.1:0-16170 GCA_035278345.1 Bradyrhizobium sp.
CTTGTTCGCGGCCGCGATCGCGGCCGCCACGCCGGCTGCCTGACCGGTCAGCCAGCATTGCGGAATTTCCCGCAGGATGGAGTGGGACGTTGGATCGCAGGACACATGGCGGCCAGCGGCAAGCAGGCCGTCGAGTGTTTCGGGGACCAAACAGCCATAGGGGACCGAAAGGCTCGGCCATTGCGGCGCCAGCGAAGGCGACACGCCGATTTCCTCCTCGGTAACGCCCCCCTTGCTCCAGTCGCTACGCGCGACGCGGATGCGCCCGGCGAGGCGACGCGAATGCCGCACGCCCAGTTGAGAGCCGGCCTGCAGCAGTTCGGCGTTGGCGAAACCAGGCGCATTGGCGCGATAGAAGGACAGGTGCGCCATCATCGCCTCGCGGCTCGCGATCTCGGCCTCGCTCAGATCGAGGACGTCCACACCGCTCAATCCGGACAGGCGCGGCCCCATGAACAGCGCAATAGTGTCGTCCCACGACACCACCGGCTTCTCGAAGCCATGTGGCGATGCCTGCCGCCCCGCTTCCATAAAGGCGCCGTAAGCTGCCGGCTGGCCATAGCGGAATGCGAGCCATGCGCCCACGTCCACGCCGCCGAACAACCACGATGTATTCATGCAATGATGGATCGAACGCTCTTCGATGTCCGCGTCGGTTCGCGCACCAGCGCGATAGAAGATGTCCCCGTCGCCGGTACAATCGATCACCACCTTCGCCCGGACCGCCCGTCGCCCTTCCTTGCTCTCGAAGAACACGCCTGCGACCGCTCCGGCTTTGTCCAGCACCGGCTCGGCTGCCCAGCCGTGGAACAGCAGCTCGGCCCCGCTTTCGAGCACCATCCGCTGGCTTTCCGTCTTGAGATGCTCGGGATGGATGGTTGGCGCGCAAGTGACGATGCCATGATGCGCCGACGATCGCCGCCGCCAGTGCTCGACAAGATCGACATCGGTACTGCCGAACGCGTCATCGGGCGGCCCTTTGATCGCCGATGCCGGCAGTCTCGCGAGCAACTCTTCCGCGAAGCCGCGGATGACCAAGTTGCCGGACCAATCGGTCATTCGGTCGATCCAGATCACCAAGCCGCCGGTCGCGAGGCCGCCAAGGTGGTTGTAGCGCTCGAGCAGGACGGTGTCGGCGCCGGCCCGGGCCGCTGCGGTCGCAGCGGCGGTTCCCGCCGGACCGCCACCCACGACCAATACCTCGCACTCTCGCATGACCGGAATGCTCCGGGCGACATCGGCGATCGTGCCCAAATGCTCCGCTCGAGCCCGACGCCGCGTCGGATAGATGCCGTCGGCGTCCGCGATGCTACCCATTAGATCGCGCCTCCGTCAGAACTTGATGGTCGCTGTAGTGTAGAGAAACCGACCTCGCGTGTCGTAGATTCCCGTGGCAGTCGCTTCACCATTGGGCGACGTGCGGGCCGGGCCCGAGATCAGCGGTGGCTGGCGGTCGAACAAGTTCTTGACACCGATCGCGAACGTGAAGCGGCTTCCGACCTCGAGCGAAGCCTGGATGTCGTGATACCAGACGGCCGGGATATGGTTCTTCGGACCGAGATCCTGCGACGTGTCGGCAAGCGCCGGAGACAGGTACCTTGCTTCATACGCGATATTGAAGCCGCCCGAACTGAATCCAAGGCCGGCCGATACCTTGTTGCGGAAGTCTCCGACCTGACCGTCGAAGTGATCACGTGCAGCACCTGCATATTGGACGAAATAGTGGTTGAACAGGTGCGACCAGGCGACCTGCAAGCGCAGCGTCCCGGGCAGTGATCCGCTGATGCGATCCAGCGGGAAGGAATAGGCGCCCACAACATCGAGGCCATTCTCGAACTCGGTCGCCGCATTGAGAAACGAGTTGGCGACCGAAAGGAGCTGCCCGGTCGTGGCCGAGCGGGTGATCTGTCCGCAGAAGATCGATGGCAGGCCCACGTCATCATAGCAGCGGTTGACGACATTCTGGATCGTCAGCTGGGAGATGACGCGGTCGATCTTGATACGGTAATAGTCCGCCGTCAGCGAAAGCCCGGTCAGCGCGCCGCGTGGGGTCAGGACGATGCCGAACGTGTAGCTTCGCGCCTTTTCCGGAGACAAACCCGGATTGCCCTGGCTGATATTACCGACCGTCTGCCGCTGGACCTGGGTCTGGTCGAGCGTCGGGGCGAGTGCGCCAAGCGCCGCGCTGCAACTCGCCTGCCGAGCCGCGCTAAGAGTGACGGCTGCCCCAGCGTCCGTGAACCGGTCGCATGGATCGATGACGTTGCTGATGGCGGCGGTACGCGGCGCGTTCAATTCGTACAGGTTGGGCGCTCGGATTGCCGTGCCGTAGGTTCCGCGAACGCGGAGGAAGCTCGCCGGCTCCCAGTCCAGACGCGTGCTCCACGACGTCTGGCTGCCGACGGTGCTATAGTCGCTGTAGCGCACGGCGCCGCCGACTTCCAACCGCCGGATGAGGGGAAGATCGGCAAGGAGCGGCACGGTGATCTCACCGAACGCCTCCTTGACCGAGTAGTTCGCGGCGATACCAAGGATCTTCTTGGTCAGGTTGTTGCCGGACGTCAGCACGTCCGGGGGAGCCACATCGACCGTCTCGCGCCGATACTCGCCACCGACGACGATCCCGACATCACCAGCTGGGAGAGCGAACGGTTCTGCCCGGACGAAGCCCGACACCACATTCTGTGTCGACACCGAACGCGTGACAGCCGGCACGGTGGCATAGTCAATAAAGGCCTGACTGATCGTCCCGGTGCCGAACACATTGAGAGGAACGCAGCCAAGATTGCGATAGCGGGCATCGGCACAGAAATCGTCCGACGTGTTGGTCGGCGTGCCATTGTTGTTGACGTTCAGCGCGGCGACGAGCCGGTCCTTGGCGATCATGCCGCGATCATCCTGGATCGCCTGCACGCGGCCATATTGATAGTAGAGGTCATAGTGGACCTTCGGTGCCAGGTCGCCGCGTACGCCCGCTACTGCGCGCACGGTCTCGCGATCGACGATCGAGAAGCGATTCCCGAACTCCTCGAGGCGCCGCTGGAAGTTGAGGCCGGCCGCCGGTATGGGGCCAATTGCCGCCAGTACCGATGCCGGGAGATTGAGCAAAAACGGATTGTTCGCCGGAATCAGCGGGAGATCGGGTGGCGACTCATTCGCCGTGCCGTAATTGCCCCCGGAGAACAGCGCGGGCGCGGGCTCGTAGCGGAAGGTCGTCTTGGTACGACCATAGCTCGCTTCGCCATAAAGGGTGGCGGACACCGGACCATCCGCCAGCAGATAGTCGAAGACGCCGTTGACCAGATAGCGCGTCGTCGGATTCTGGAGATATTTGTGCGGATAGCGTGCGTAGCGATCGTCGGGGTTTTGTGTCCTGAGAACGCCGTCGTTATCGAAGAACAGGTTCCTCGCGACGAAGCGCCCGCCAGCCGTCGCCGTCGACCCGTTTGAAAGCGCCGGGGTCGCGAACGACGCTACCGTTCCGCCGTTGTCGGCAAAGCCATATGATCGGCTCGATACGTCGATGGCGTCGCTCCGCGAATATTCGGCGGCGAGCAGCGCGTGACCGCGATCGCCTGCAAACTTTGCCCCAAACAAGCCTGACACGGAGCGCTCGCCACCGTCGCCGCGATCGGTGATGCCGGTGCGCGCCCTTATCTCCGCCCCCTCATACTTGTCCTTGAGGATGACGTTGACGACGCCGCTGACGGCGTCGGCGCCATAGACGGCAGAGGCGGCACCGGTCACGACGTCGACGCGGTCGACCATGATCGACGGGATCGCGGTCAGATCGACCGAGGATGTCCCAGGATTTCCCGCGACATGCCGACGGCCATTCACGAGGACGAGTGTCCGCTGAATGCCGAGGTTGCGAAGGTTGATATATTCGCCGCCGAAGCCGAAGCCGGAATTGAGCGAATTGTTGTTCTGGCTGCGCGAGCCCGATGCGGTTCCGAGCTGGGGCAATTGGCTGATAGCTTCGCTGACCTGCAGGACACCGGTCGCCGCAAGCGACTTTTCGTTGATGACGGCCGTAGGCTGCTGCGCGCGGGCGGCGGTGGCAAGCCGCGAGCCCGTCACTACGATATCGGCAATCTGGCTTTCATCGGCCGGCGCAGCAGCGCCAGCTTGCGGCGCGGCAGACTGAGCGATCGCCAGTCCCGGCACCATGAGTGCCGCGGCGCATACCGAGAATTGAAGCCAGACTCGAAATTGGCCTTCACGCATTTTCCTTCTCCCCTACCCGGCGAGTACGACTCGCTCAATCGTCTGCAAAAGTTGTGCAATCGTTATCTTGTATGTTGCATAGAGAGCAGGGACGTGTCAACTAGGGTGCAGGCAAGGGAGTTCGCGACGAGAATGGCGGGACGGAATCACGGGCAAGGCAATGGCAGGTTGACCATGGCCGACCTGGCGCGCCTCGCCGGGGTGTCGGTTCCCACTGTCTCGCGGGCACTTCGCAATCTCGACTCCGTTCTTCCGGAAACACGCAAGCGCATCCAACAGCTTGCCGACGAGCATGGCTTCGTTGCCAATGCCGCCGCCCAGGCGTTGCGCGGGAAGACGGCGCGCAAGATCGCGATCGTCATCGACTTTACATCGGCGGGACCCGGCCGTGCGTCCCCTGACGCCTTCATCTTCGAATTGCTGTCCGACGTCGCGCATGCACTTACCATCCGCGATTTCGAAATCGCGCTCTGCGCACGCGAGCCGACGCTGGAACGATATGAGCGCCAGTTTGCCGACATCGGCGCCAGCGGCGCCATCTTTCTTGGGCAGGGCGGCCAGCACCTCTTGTTGCAGGAACTCGCCGCCCGTTTCCCGATCGTCATCTACGGAGCCGCCCTGCCCGACGCGCTTTACTGCACCGTCGGCAGCGACAATTTTGCGGGCGGAGAGATGGTGGGACACGAGATTGCCCGACGAGGCCGTTCCCACGTCCTGCTTGTCGGGGATCCGGAAACCGACCAGGTTCGCCTACGCTTTGAAGGCGTGCGCGCCGGGCTTGGCACCAAGGCTCAGGTCGAGGAAGTGCCGGTTCGCGGTTTTTCCTACGACGAAGCCCATGTCGCCGTCCGCGAACGTCTCCGGGGTGGGGCGTCACCCGACGCAATTTTCGGTGCTTCCGACATGCTTGCCATGGCTGCTGTACGCGCCGCCAAGGAATCCGGGCTTAGCGTGCCTGACGACATTGCGGTGATCGGCTACAATGACATCCCCCAGGCTCTGGCGTTTGATCCACCGCTGACGACGGTTCGTGAAGACGATCATCGCGCCGGCAGCCTCCTTGTCGAAAAGCTGATGCAGATGCGCGACGGAGCACGCGTGTCGTCCGTGCGCCTGGGAGTTTTGCTCATGTCACGAGGTACCTAGTCCGCACCGTCGCGCGCCATTGAGGTCAGCGCTGCCGAACGCGGGGAATATCGGCGAACAAATGTTCAGGAACGACCTGCATTCTGGCGGGTCAGGTCGGTTTCCCGGCGTCGGATGACGCCATCTCTTGACCCGCAGGGGGGCCTTGTCGCCGCGAGCCCGAATGGCTCCGGCAGGAGGTCGGATGACGACGGTCGCTGCCGGCTACCAGCCGGATCTTCTTCCCACTGTGGACAATGTCGACGCGTTCCTGAAAGCACTCGCGGCTACGGGCACACGCGAAGAACTTGCTGATCTCATGGCAGCGGTCACCCGCGATTTCGGGTTTCGGCATTATGCCCTCATCCACCATTCCGACCTGCGCGGCCGTCCTGCCGGGCATGTCGACATCAAGGATTATCCGGCTGCCGTGAGCGAGCGGATTGTCGATCAAGGCACTTGGCGACGCGATCCCGTGATCAGGGGCTGCCTTTTCGCCGAGCACGCTTTTCTATGGTCGGATCTTCCGCGCATCATCGAGATTGACCGGCGCGATCGAGAAGCCCTCCAGCTGGGCATACGCGAAGGTCTGAACGAAGGGATCACCGTTCCCTATACGGTGCTGGGCGAAACGACGGGATCATGCACCTTCGCCGGGATTCGCGATCCAGGCAGAGCCGAGCGCCTGCTCGGCGTTGCGCAGATCGCCGGCATCTTCGCGTTTCAGGCGGCGAAGCGAATCAGCGGTGAAATGCCGCGCATCCATTCGCCGCCGCGTCTCCATCCACGGCCGCGCGAATGCATCGTCCTCGCGGGACGAGGCAAATCGAACAAGGAGATCGCAAGAAGCTTGGCGTTGGCGCCGCGAACCGTCGACGGCTACCTGTCCGAGGCGCGTCGCCTGTTCGACGCCCATGACCGCACGGAACTCGTCATTGCGGCGATCCTTGCTGGTGAGGTCGGCCTCGACGAAGTTCGGCGTCGTCAACCCGGGTAATTGCTCGGTCTAGAGCGCTCGACCGCCAGCTGCTCCCTTCGTGCATGAAGCACAACCGGGAGCAGTTCATGATCCACCTTGTCGAAAACCATTACACGCATCCGGACCGCAGGCTGGTCGAAACGATGTTCGAAGACCGCAAGCGGCTTTTCGTCGACCTGTTCGGCTGGGAGGTCCCCGTTATTGACGGGCGCTTCGAGATGGACGAATTCGATCGCGCCGACACGATTTACGTCATCGCAGCCAACGCGGACGGAACCCACGCTGCATCGATGCGGCTGATGCCAAGCACCAGGCCGCATCTCCTCGGCTGCAAATTCGCGCACCTCTGTCCTGGTGGCGTGCCGGTGGACCAAAGCACGTGGGAGAGCGCTCGCCTGTGCCTGCCGCAGCGCCATGGGGCCGAATTGCGGCGTCAGCTGCGCAATGCGCTGATTTCGGCCATGATCGACTTCGCCTTAGGTCGGGAGATCGATCGCTTCACCGGCGTCATCCCGGAGAATTTTCGCAAGGAAGTCCTCTCCATGGGCTGGCTCGCCGAGCCCTTGGGACCGGTCGTCCACATCCCGGGCGGACCGGTCGGTGCCTTCGCCATTCACGTTCGGCCCGACACGCCCGACCGCCTGCGATGGACGGGGGTCTATGTGCCGGACATGCTACACGCGAGTCCAACCTCCCATGGGCGCACGCAACGCAGCTTCGCGGAAGGTGCGGCATGAGCATCGCCGTTGATCGTCACGCCGCCATGCTGGCGCGCGAGGGCTGGTGCGTCTTCGGCCGCGCCGTCGAGCCCGGCCTGATCGCAGCTATCGAGAGGGACCTCGAACCGCGCTTCGCCGCAACGCCCCTCTGTGAGGGACACTTCTATGGGGAGCGCACCCGACGCTTCGGCTCACTGCTGACCCGCGCCCCCGGGATCGAACGGCTGGTGATGCATCCGCTGATCCTCGAGATGGTCGACCAGATGCTGCTGCCGTGGTGCGAGAGGATCGCGCTCAACCTGACCCAGGCCATCGAGATCCATCCCGGCGCCCTCCCGCAGCTGCCACACCGCGACCAGGACATGTGGGCCGGCCCCAAGGGGAGCCTCGAATATCTCGTCAACGTCATATGGCCGCTCGTCCCGTTCGCGCGCGAAAATGGCGGCACGCGGCTGTGGACGGGGAGCCACATCGACCAGGATGTTTCCGTCCTCGACGAGGAGGATTCCGTGGTGCCGACAGTATCACCAGGTGACGCCCTGATCTTCCTCGGCTCCACCCTGCATGGCGGTGGCGGCAACGCCAGCGCAGCACCACGGCGCGGCATTGTCATCAGCTACTGCCTCGGCTGGCTGAAACCGTTCGAGCTGCAATGGCTGGTCTACCCGCCGCAGGTCGCGCGCCACTTCTCGCCTGAATTGGCCTCACTCGTCGGCTACGTCCAGCATCGCCCCAACCTCGGCAATGTCGAGGGGCAATGTCCCTCGATCCTGCTTCGCGACCACGTTCCTGAGCATCTGCCAGCGATCGATGCGCTGCGGCCCGACCAGACCGCGGCTGCGGCGATGTTCGTCCGGTCGCAAATGGGCGAAATGGGCTGAGGTGCAGTGATCGGCATGCTAGACGCTGCGGCCTATGAGGCTATCGCGCGCCGCGGTCGCCCCGCACTTGCGTGGGAGGTGCTCCGGCGCGATCCCGACTATCGCGCCGCTTATGCTCGCCTGCCGGCGCCGCTCGATGTCACAAACGCGGCCGACGCCGATTTTGTGTCGCGCTGGGGGCTGCACTTTCGCTGAGGACCCGGCCCAGACCTGCGCCTCGGTTCTGCCGATTTGGTCGGCAGCCGCTGACCCGTGTGTATTGACCGCTTCAGCCTTGCCCCATTGGGAAAGCGGGGCCGTGTTCGATATCGCGACGCTCCGCGAGCGGGCGTGCGTGAGAGTCGATGCGAGTGGCCGGGAACGGGCAGTGATCGACATTCCGGGCAGGCTATTCCGAATCGACATCTTTGCGGGCACCCTCCGGCGCGGACCCGTCAAACTCGAATTTCACTTAGCCGCAACGCCCGGGATCAGGATGCGGATAGAGGCGATGCGCGCCTTTCTTAACTTTTGCGGGCTTGTCCCCCTAGGACGTGGGATGACAGCCACGGATCGTCGGCTACCGCGTCTCATCGAAGCGCTGCGGGTGCTCGACGCACTCCGCGATGGGGCCAGCCTCCGCGCGATCGGCGCGGCGCTGTTCGGCGCTGAGCAGAAATGGCCCGGTGCGGGCGACCATCTCAAATCCTATGTCAGGCGACGGGTCGTGCTCGCGCGCCGGATGGCTCAGGCGGGACCGGTCGGTATCCTGTCGGACTCACTCTGACGGGTTGGATTTAGACTTGGACAATCTGCTGGTACCAGGCGACGCGCGCTTCGGCTTAGGCGGACGCCCTTCCTCAAACAGTTGAGCCGGCCGTGCACCGAGCGCCTTGTAGAGTCGGTCGAAGGTGCCGAACGTCAGGTTCTGCCTGGCATTTTCGATTGCGCTGTAGTGCGAGTGACTGACCCCCATTCGGGCAGCAACCTCGTCCTGCGTCAAACCTGCGTCTTTGCGCAACCAGTAGGAATTGGTCCCGATAAGCTCGAACAGGTTCATCCGAACCGTAGAACCGTTCGTCTATTTTAGTGCTACGCATTATAATGTACGAAGCAGCATCCGACTTTCAGCAGCAGAGTGCTCCCATGATCCGACTCCTCGAAAACGCGCCGAGCGGCGACGCGGTCACCGCATATGATCGCCATCATCTCGCGCTTTACGCAGCTCTGTTGAATGCCGAGGACGCAAGCGCTGGTTGGCGGGAAACCGCGACCGAATTGATGCGGCTCGATCCCGACGCCGATGGTACCGAGGCATGTTGGCGCTCTCACCTCGACCGGGCGCGCTGGATCGTCGGAGTCGGACTTGGTGCCGCCCTGACAGCATTCGGCGAAAGCGTCTCTGAAAATAAATGTCGCCGTTGATGTGTGGGCGGAGACTCAGTCCGGCGGAGTCCCGTCGTCATCGGCGGTGACCGCGTCGATCAGCGCATCGTAGGAAGACGGGCCCGCGATCTTGAGGTCGAAAGTGCGGTCGAAGGTGCCGAGCGTCTTGCTCCAATATTTGGCCGCGAGCGTCAGGTAATGGACGTCGGGGTAGCTCGCCTCACTGGTGGGACGGCGATGATAGCGGTGCAATGGATTGCCGCAGCTCGCCAGGTTGTAGCGCGCAACATGGTGCCACATCGAATGCGCGCACGCGCTGAACGGCGTGTAGACGTAATTGTAGAAGTCGATGCAGCCGGCTTCGTCGGCCATTTGCCGGACCGACAGGCTCGACCATTTGCCGAGATCGACATCGAGTAACCAGCCGATCCGCTGCGTGTCGATCCACCGCTCGCCCGCCTCCAGGATCGCGGCTTCCTGTTGCGTGGGCTCGCGTTCGCCGATCTGCGCGCGGCGATGCTCTAACTCCAGCTTGGCCTGTCCGAGCCCGAATAGGATGAACGTGCGGCAGCGCTCGAGCGGATCGAGGAGCAGCCAAGCGATGTTGATATAGACGTCCGCCATCGCGCGCAGCAGGATCGGGCTGCTGTGCCCGTTCCACAGCGCCGGGGCCCGCGCGACATCCTTGGCGAGCGTTGCCTGCCGCGCGAGCATGCTGCCGATCACTTCGTGGACATGGATGTTCGCGAAGTCGGGCGGCCACGCCTCAAGCCGCGCTGCCAGTTCGCGGTCGACATCCGCGCAATAGCCGTCGATCAACGGCCAAAGCTCAAGGCCCTGCTCGTTTTCCGCAGCGTCGGTGTCTTCGCTCACATCAATCCTCGCACGGCTCAAGGGCCAGTCCCCGGTTCCAGAACGCGACTGGCCAATCGGTGCCCGACCCCATCATGTCGGTCTCGCCGAACATCTGGTTGAGCGTCGCGCGTATCGACGCCGCGATTCGCTGCGACTGCTCGGTATCGGGATAATCTTCGATCCGAGGGAAATCAGCGAGCGTGAGGCCCGCCGAGACCTTGAGCCGGTCCGCATCGAACGCCAGCCAGGTCGCAGTCGCCTGCGCCATGACCGCGGTCGTCGCCGCACGGTCGAACAGCTCGCCGACCAACTCCTTGATCGTTTCGAGATCCTCCGATCCTTGGGCTAGGGCGGTCGTCGTGCTCAGCTCGCGCATCGGATGATCGGGATAGTGCTCGTGGAGCGGCGCGAGCGGCACGCACAAATCGTCACGATAGGGCCGGCCCTCGACGATCTGTGCGAGCGTGCCTTCGGGAAGTTGGGTGAACTTGCCGGCGGCCGCCCAGATCGTGCGGTCGCGTGTTGGGTCGCTCGCGCGCACATCGCGGGTAAACGCGGTGATAATCTCGACGCCGCGCTTCGGTCCCCACGTCTGCTGGACGAGCGCGATCCAAAGCAGCTCGGGGATCATCATGTTGATCCACGACACCTCGTGCATCGGACCGAACAGCTCGTTGAACGGCGTCACCAGTTTCGATTTCACGCGCTTGTGATCGCCGAGCACCGGCGTCCTCTTGCTCACGGCGTTCGGCGTGCGCCCGCCGGTACGCTGGTAGCGGGTCGGTGGCCGATCTTGGCTTCTGGGGTCGCTGGGCTCGCGGTGCTCATCGCGACACGCGCACGATATGCTTCATGAAGGCGGCGGTCATCTCGAACACGATCTCGATCTCTTCCTCCTTCACATCGTCGTCGTGCTTCACATGGTCGTTCTGATAGTCGCAATAATAGCGCAGCAGCTTGTCGAGCATGTTGGCGAGCTCCTTCGACGCCCCCTTTCCCTTGAGCATTTTGCCGAGCAGCGGCATCTGGTGCTCGAGCGACTTGTCGTTGTCGAGCACTGCATGGAGCAGCTTCTCGAGCGCCAGCCGCAGATCGTCGAGCACGTTGCGCCCCATCCCACCGAGGTCATATTTGGCCTTGGCCTGGTCGAACAGGGCGAGCGCGGCGGGATAGGTCTCCAGCCAGTGGCGCGTCTCCTCGACCAGCGGCAGGTCCAGTTCCTTCGCCAGCGTCTCGGTCTTGAACGCGCTGTGCTTCATATGCAGGTCGTGGCGCAGCTTCACGCGCTCGTCCTTGCTCGGCGCGCCGACCGCGAACGAATTATGCTGCGATAGCTCTTCAATGATGATGAACTGCTGCTGCCCCGAGAAGCGCTTGAGGCTCTCGAGTATAGCGTTGCGCTTGTTGCCGGCGTCCTGCAGCGTCTCGGGATAGGGGACATTCACGTCCCAGCGTTCGCCATATTTCAGGAACGCAGTGACGATCGCGCGGCCGCTCAGTCCACGTGCGGTGTCGCCGAGGATATCGGCCGCGCGGGCGAGGAAGGGAATCGGGAGGCGGTCAAGGTCGAACATGGCGACGGTCATAGCCGAGCGGGGCGTGTGGCACGAACCTCGATTGCGTCTCGGCCGGCAGGAATAAGACGCCTCGCGCCAAGGGCGCGACCGCGCTCTACGGCTCGGTGGCCGCTTGCCACCAGCGCCACCGAGTCCCTGGCGGGTCTCGGCCTTCCGGTGACGATCGCTGGCGCGGCTGTTGACGCCGCGCATCCGCGCGGCGGCGTTGCTTGTGCCTCTCCCGTTGCGGCGGGTGCGGGCGGCGCTCCCGGCTAGGCCCGTCGCGGCCTGCGGCAACCCCGTCGCTGCGCTCGGGGTGCTCCTCTTCGTTCCGCCCTGGCGGTGCCGCCGGCCACTGGAGCCGGGCCTCTTGGTCGCTCTTTGCTGTCCACCCCCGCCTTTGCGGGGAGGCTTTGTGCTTTTTGGGGTGGCGTGGAGGAAAGCCATGCGTGCAGCCGCCAGCCGCCGTTCCCGCCGCAAGGGTGCGGGCGAGGATCGTCAGACCGACAACCGGGTGAGCCTCTGTGACGAGGTGACCGCGCGCATCGTTTCCGAGCTTGAAGCCGGGCGTCTCCCTTGGGTTCAGCCTTGGGGCGCGAGCGGCGGGAGCGGACCCGGCCTGCCGCGCAACGCGCTCACCGCGCGCAATTATTCGGGCGTCAATGTGCTGATCCTGTGGGGCGCGGTGATCGAGCATGGCTGGCCGTCGCAATTGTGGCTGACCTTCCGGCAGGCGCAGGAAGCGGGCGGGTGCGTCCGCAAGGGCGAGCATGGCGTGACCGTGGTCTATGCCGACCGCTTCATTCCCGAGGCCGAGAAGGAACGCGCCTCGCGCGAGGGCGGCGACCCCAAGGCCGTGCCGTTTCTCAAGCGCTTCACCGTGTTCAATGTCGCGCAGTGCGAGGGATTGCGCGCCAGGCTGGCGTCCGATCCGGCACCCTTACCCGAACGCGAGATTGTGCCCGTCGCCGAGGACGTGATCGCCGCGTCGGGCGTCGATTTCCGTATCGGCGGGACGCGCGCCTTCTATGTGCCGAGCCAGGATTTCGTGCAGGTGCCGCCGCAGCCCGCCTTCTTCGAGCAGGTCAATTATTACCGGACCTGCCTGCACGAACTGGCCCATAATGCCGCGATCCGGATTATGCCGCATGGCCTCCGCTGGAGGCCTGTTTTCCGTGCTTTGGCCATGCGGCTGTTCGGCATAATCAGAGCCCTTCCAGGAACGCGAGGAGCTGATCGTCGGGCCGGAACCGGCTCGACGGGGTGGCTGGAGCGGCGACGCGGGCGAGCGCCTTCTCCTTCATTCGCATGTCGGCGTGGATGTAGATCTGGGTGGTCTCGACGTTCTCGTGACCAAGCCAGAGCGCGATCACCGCTGGATCGACGCCGTGATGGAGGAGGTCCATCGCCGTGCTGTGGCGCAGCGTATGCGGCGTGACCCGCTTGGAGCCGATGCTCGGGCACGCGCGCGATGCCGTCAGGCAGTGCTTGCGGACCAGATGTTCGAGCGCATCGCGGCTCAGCCGCTCGCCCCGGATTGACGGGAACAGCGGCCTGCTTTCCTCCTTGTCGTTGCCGATCCATGCCGCCAGCAGCTTGGCCGTCTCGCGGCGAAGCGGGGTGGCGCGCTCCTTACGGCCCTTGCCCATGCAGCGGATATGCGCGCCGCTCCCGAGCACAACATCGCCTCGCGTGAGGCCGACCAGTTCGGATGCCCGAAGGCCGGTCTGGACCGCGAGCAGGAGCAACGCATGATCGCGCCGCCCCGCCCATGTCGTGCGATCAGGAGCCGCCAGCAACGCCGCGATCTCGTCGGCGTCGAGGAACGTCACTGTGCGCTTCACATAGCGTTTGTTGGGCATGGCGAGGATGCGCTGGCAGTGGAGCAGCCAAGTCGGATCGCTCATCGCGACGTAGCGGTAGAACGACCGGATCGCGGCGAGCCGGGTGTTGCGGCTGCGCGCGCTGTTGCCCCGCGCCGTCTCGGTATGCAGGAGGAAGTCGGCGACCAGATCGGCGTCGATATCCTCTACCGTGAGCTTGACCGGCGGTTTGCCGTATCGAGCGCCTGCATATCTGAGCAGCAACCGGAACGTGTCGCGATAGCCCGCGACCGTATGTCGGCTCGCCTCCATCTGGACGCGCAGCCGGTCGGTGAAGAAGCGCTGGATCAACGTGGGCAAGGCGACCGCGCTCATTGGACTGCCTCCCGCCCATCGGCGGTCGCTCGCGTCATCGCCAGATCGAGCAGTTCCGGGACCGCTTCCAGATACCAGTATGTGTTGGAGGGATCGCTATGGCCCAGATAGGTCGTCAGCCGGATCATCTCGCGCGCCGGGTCTTTGCCGGTGCGATACCAGCCGATCATCGTCTTGACCGCGAAGCTATGGCGAAGATCGTGGATGCGCGGTCCCCGGCCATGCTTGCAGTATGGCTGAGGAGTCCGAAGCCCGATCTGCTGGCAGGCTCGCGCGAAGTTGTATCTGGCCGAGCAGTCGGTGAGCCTCGTTGCCTTGTTGGTGACGAACAGAGGCTTGCCCGGATGGCCGATCAGCCGGTCGCGTTCAGCAAGATAGCTGATCACCTCCGTGACGACGCTTGGATCAAGCGGCAGCAACCGCTCTTTGCCGAGCTTCCCCTGCCGGACGCGCAACACACCATGATCGCGGTCGAGGTCGTCACGATCGAGCGCCAGCGCCTCGTTGATCCTCAGGCCCGTAACCGCGATCAGCCCGAACAACGTCGAACAGGTCAGCCCGCGCAGGCCATAGATCGATGGCAGCGCCTTAGCCGCTGCGATGATGGCTCCGATCTCGGCATCGGTATAGATATGCGGGCGCGACCGGTTGAAGCCACCCGGCAGCAGACCGCGCGGCGGCGCTTCGTGCTCCGGATCGAAGCTGCTCAGCCACTGCGCGAACAGGCGCACGACACCGAGCCGCGCCGCTCGGGTCGAGGGGCATCCTTCGACCAGCGTGGCGTGCCAGCGCAGGAACAACGCCGTGTCGATATGGACGGCCCCCTCGCGGTCGGCGAACCGGGTAAAGCGGCGCAGGATGCGTTCACTGGTGGCAAGGTCGTAGCCGAGGCTGCGCCGAACGCTCAGATAGCGGTCAAGTTGGGAGGTGAGGCTCATTGTGCGCCTCCCGCCACCGGCCAGGGCAGCGCGACCGACCGCAGTCCGTCGATGTCGAGCCGGGCATATATCATCGTCGATGATCGCGCGCGGTGCCGCAGCACATCGCCCACTTCGTCGAGCGACGCGCCCGTGTTCACGAGCCGGGTGGCAAGGCTATGACGCAGAAGGTGCGATCCCACATAGGGCGTCACCGGCTTCTGGCCGGTCGCCTTCAGGGCGTCCTTGAGGATGGCGTTGACGATCTGCCCATCCTTGAACGCGCGATGCGGCGCACGATGTGCGACGAACATCGCCCGGCAGGTGGCCGGGCCTCGCTCCTCGCGAAGATAGCTGCTCAGCGCATCGCCGACCTCCACCGTGATCGGCAGGCGGTCGTGCAGCTTGCCCTTGCCGCGCACCGTCAGCTCGCCCGAACGCCAGTCGATGTCGCCGAGCTGGATCGCGATGACCTCGGCCGCACGCAGCCCAAGCCGGGCCATGAGCAGCAGCATCGCATAATCCCGCGCACCGTGCCGGGGATTGTCGCGCACGCAAGCCAGCACCGCCTCGATGCCCTCGGGCGACAGGTGGCGCGGCAGTCGCGCGCCCCAGACCTTCGCCGCCTTCGGCACGCTCAGCGCCAGATTGGTCGCCGTGGCCCCGCATCCGAACAGGTATTGAAGGAAGATGCGGACATGGGTCGCCACCGTCTTGTCGCGACGGGCGCTGGTCAGCACATGCTCCATGAAGCCGATCGCATCGGCGGGACGCAGGCTGCCCAGATCGATAATCGCCGCGCCAAAGCGATAATCAAGGAAGCGGCGCGCGAAGCCTATCGTGTGTGGGACGCTACGCGGGCTGAGGCCGCGCTGTTTGACGAGATAATTCTCGAAGTCCGCCAGCAATGCCGCCCGTACGGCTTCCGCCTCCGTCAGCGGCACCGGCTGCGCCACGCCGATATCGATCAGATGCTGAACAAGCCGACGCGCGATGGTGTCGAGGCGGATCGTGTTCTTCCGCGCCCTCGGCACCTCTCGCGTCAGCGGTTCGACGCAATCGAGCGTTACGGACGAGGGGGCGATGCCCGCTTGGTCAAGCAACGCACCGAACTTCCTCGCTCGACACCGATACGTGATAATCGTCCGCGCCGTGTAGTTCTCGGCGGCGTAGGTCTGCTCGAACGCGGGCAAATACGGCTCGATGCAGGTTTCAAGATTCTCGGACATGATCTTCGTGCTCCATGTTGTTGGAGCGATGGAGATTATGCCGAATGGGCGCAGCGTGATCATGCCGCCAGCCGCGCCTTTTCGGTGCCATGCGGCATAATCCGGATCGCGGCATTATG